>DOPS01000236.1:0-9240 GCA_003512645.1 Desulfosporosinus sp. | reverse complement strand
TGATATAGGTAGGTTGTGATCGCGGTTAATTCGGAATCCTTACCAGCATAAGCCTCGTAGAGCCACGTGGCGTATGTAAGGGTAGGTTCGGGAATCTGCATGGGGGTAGCAGGTTCACGGGATTCCTGGACGGGGAGAAGTAAAACTTGGCCAGCATATATGCGATCAGGATGTTTTAAATGATTCAGTTGGATTATCTCAGCCATTTCGACATTGTAGGCCTTGGCAATTTTATAAATAGTATCCCCAGCATGTACAGTATATCGTGCATAATCCATCACGACGCCTCCTTTTTCATATGACATAGCACACTATATTCGCAAAGGGGAAGACATGATAATGGGTAATAATGGAATAAAGTTGGAATGTATTGGACAAGTTCAACGTAGTAATAGTATTAGGATAAATATGTAAAAATCTTATCGATAATAAGTATATAAAAGGGGGGCGGGAGAGAGATGGGTCTATTTATTTTAAGGGGAATCACAACGGCTTTGCTAGTTACAGTTTTGACCCTTTTTGCTGGTGTTATATGGGGTGCCATAGGTTTAGGCGGCCTGAGTACCTCTAGGTTATTGGATATTGGGCTTCTGGCGAGTTGTTTAGTGGGAGGGTACAGAACAGCAAAAGAAAGCGGTGTCTGGTTAATGGGCGGGGTCACTGGAGCTGGCTATGTTACAGTGGGGACTCTATTACTGGCTCTATTCCTTCCTATTCAAGGGTGGGGCTTCATGCAAGTTCTTCTCGAGGGTGCCTTGATCGGTTTAGTCGCTGGGGCCTTCGGAGCAGGCACAAAGCGGGAAACTGGGAGTTCTTGGAACGCAGGAAAGAATCATTCATTTTTTACTCCCTCGTATGCCAGTTATGGTACAGATGACCACTTCAGCAGCGAGTTCGATTGGGAGACGGAGCCTATATCAAAGGATGATTCTACAGAGAATCAAGGGGCGAAGAAAAATTCTGATGAAGGTTCAGAGATAGAATGGCCTTGGGACAGGGAAAATAAAAATAATAAATCAAAATTCTCAAGCCCAAAAAATTCTGGAATTTCGGAGATTTGGGAATCCGAGCCGCTAGATAATGATCTTGCTGATTGGGCGAGAGGGAGAGAGGATAAAGATTTAGCGGGAACGGAAAAGGTAAGCACGAGAAAAGCAGTTACGGGAAAAGTTACTTCGGAGAAAAATAGGGATTTGAGACCCTGGTGGGAGCAATAGGATTATTAATGGTGATATGTTGACGAAAGCAGGAAAAGGAACTGGTTGAGAGAATAATACTAATATGTAAGAACATAATACGAAAAAAAGCAAAGGAAATTGGAGGACTGAGAATGAACTTTCTTGAATTGGCTCAAGCTCGGCGGAGTTTGCGCACCTATCTGGATAAACCAATCGAACAGGAAAAATTGGAGTATATTTTAGAATCAGCCCGGTTAGCTCCGTCCTGGAAGAATCTACAGTGCTGGCGATTTGTTTTGGTCGAAGATACAGCGGGGCGTAAGGCTTTAGCTGAATGTATGAGTGAGAGTAATCCTGGACGGAAGGCTTTGATGGGAGCCCCTATGGTCATTGTTTTATGTGCAGTGCCTAGTGAATCGGAAGTATGGGAAGGCAAGGACTTTATGATGTTAGATGCAGGACTTGCCATGGAACATTTGGTGTTAGCTGCAACAGATCAAGGGTTGGGGACCTGCTGGCAGGGTCTGTTTAGTGAGGAGAAAGTAAGAGAGGCTTTGGATGTTCCCGGAAATGTTCGAGTAGTAGCGATGACTCCTTTAGGATATGCTGCTGAGGAACGACGCCCGCGTCCCAGGAAGGCGATGGCAGAGATAGTTTTCCACGGAAAATGGGGAGGACTTGTGTGACACAGCGCTCGGTGCTTACGACGCAGAGCAAACTAACCGTGTAAGCTCCTAAATGAGGATCGGGGTTCCCGCCAAATTCGCCANNGCTCGTGTCACACTGCGTCCTTGACTTGGGTCCGAGAACGGGGAACGAACGGGGAGCGGAACGTCTGGGGGGACGGCACATTTCATGTGCGCCGTCTGAAGGATGGAATTGGAGGAAAATGGGGTCAGGCCTAGGGGACATCGTGTGTAAGAGTGAGGTTCTAAAAGGAAGAAGGGGGCGGTTCTTGACTTGCATGCAAGTCAAGAACCGCCCCCTATTGCGCGCACTAGCGAACACGATGCTTATTCTGCAGCTTCCCTCCACAGGAGGCCTTCGTCACAAAAGCAGAGTACGGGGTAAGACTCCCACTTGAAGTGGGAGTTTCACGATTAGATGAACTTACTCTAATTTGATCCTTGAATATACAAAGAAGAGGAACCTCATTTTAAAACGTTCAATGAGAATTCCTCTTTTTTGTATATTATTGACTAAGCAGCGTAGACTACGCCTATTAAGATTGTGCATTAAAAAATGCGTAAGTCAAAGATGGGGGATTATCTTGTTGATTACGACCGCCCTACTCATAGTTGCTCTTTCTGTTTTGGGGACACTCATTGCAGGAATCATTCTTTTGTTAGTATTTTATATTGTCGGTAAACGTTTGTTCCGAACAATCGTGCAACGGCTTTTTGGTTTAGTGATTGAAAGGCTTCTTAAAGATAAGTATCATGAAAACCTGGCGGAATTGTGGAGTGCTGTGCGTCGTACTTCAGTCCAGACTATTCTGGAAATCAGTTTACGAGCTGAAGAAGGAAAATTGATCCATCGGCCTCTAGGCTCTCCAAAAACACTGCCCCATTATGATACCCTTATGTTCGTCGCTGCTCAAATGGCGCGTCTTCCTAAAGATGTCAGTATTCCAGTAGACATGAAGGTAACCCTCGGGTCGAAGGCAGAAAAGCCCCTTCAGATCGATATTCCGTTAATGATTTCGGGCATGGGTTATGGGGTCGGGCTGAGCGAAGAGGCTAAACGTGCCTTAGCTAGGGCAGCAAAACAAATGGGAACCGCTACCAATTCTGGTGAGGGTCCCTTTCTTCAAAGCGAACGGGATGAAGCCGACAAATTCATCTGGCAAATTAGTCGGAGCACTTGGGGGCATAGTCCTCAAGGGATTGCTACTGCGGATATGCTGGAAGTACAGATGGGACAAGGGTCAAGTGTAGGGTCCCGAGCACATGAACCTAATTCCATAAAGGGAAAAGCACAAAAGCTCATGGGCGTATCCCCTGTGGAATCCGTCGTGTCATCTGCTGTCATCCCAGGAATTAATTCCCCTTGGGATTGGCCAAAGTATGTTGCGGATTTGCGTTCTGAAGCAGCCGGGAAGCCTATTGCTATCAAAATTATGGCCACAGGAGGTTTAGAGCGGGACTTAGCCGTTTGTTTGGAGGCTGACTTTGATGTCATTGTGCTCGATGGGTGTCAAGGTGGTTCGTCTGGGGCAACACCCCTGATCTGCGATGATTTGGGAATCCCAAGTCTCTTAGCCTTAGTGCGCGCAGAACGTTTTTTGCGCGAACAGGGAGCCCGTAAAGAAGTGAGCTTGGTGGTCGGAGGAGGATATGCTACACCAGGGCAATGTTTAAAAGCTATAGCTCTGGGGGCAGATGCGATCTATCTAGGAACTGTACCTCTGTTCGGATTAATCCATAACCAAATCCATAAAATTCTCCCCTGGGAACCGTTAACCCAATTAGTGTATTACGATTCCCCCTATAAACAACGGCTGGATATTTCTTTGGCCAGTAAAAGTGTAGCCAATGTCTTAAAGTCAATGGTCTTAGAAATGGAAGAGGGAGTACGTGCCATGGGGAAAACTGCTTTGTCGGAGCTTGGTCCTAACGATCTTGTCGCAGTGGATGAATGGACCGCTAAGGTAACCGGCGTAAGACGTGCAGATATTCGGCAAGATTAAGTAAAGGGGATTCCCAAAGATTTTGACAATATTTATCATGCCGAGTATAATATAAAAAATGAATATTCGAGATAAACCCTAAGAATGTAAGGAATAGCGTGGTTAACTGTTCAGAGAGAAAGGCTTTAAGCTGGGAGGCCTTTTCGGTAAGCGCTAAGGTCGTACAGGAGGGGCAGGGGGGAATGAAGTACTCTCTGACGGAAAATCCCCGTTAGCGCATGATAAGTGCTGGGAGACCCTGTGTCGCTCAGAATAAAGGTGGTACCACGGAAGCTTTTCGTCCTTTACCAGGATTAAAGGCTTTTTTTTGGTTTAGTGAGTGGAAGGAGTTACGAAATATAATGGAAGAAATATCGGATAAAACAGAACCAATCGAAATGGCTAAAACTTATGATTCGAGCTTAGTTGAGGGGAAATGGTATCAGTATTGGGAGGAAAATGGCTTTTTTCATCAAGAGGTGCAAAAGGATAAACCAGCGTTTAGTATTGTAATGCCGCCGCCGAACGTGACAGGGGCCCTTCATCTTGGGCATGCCATGGACAGTACAATTCAAGATATCTTAACGCGCTTTAAGCGGATGCAGGGCTACAATACCCTCTGGGTACCTGGAACGGATCATGCCGGAATTGCGACTCAAGCAAAAGTAGAGGCGCAGTTGGCTGAGGAAGGGACAAATCGACAGGAACTGGGGAGAGAGAAGTTCTTAGAACGGGTTTGGGACTGGAAACGGCAATACGGTGGGCGAATCACTCAGCAGTTGCGCAGACTGGGTGCTTCTTGTGATTGGGAACGTGAGCGCTTTACGATGGATGAAGGGTGCTCGAAGGCGGTTCGGGAAGCCTTCGTTGACCTCTATCAAAAAGGTCTGATTTATCGCGGAAATTATATTATCAACTGGTGTCCGAAATGCCATACCACGATTTCGGATATTGAAGTAGAGCACCATGATCGAGACGGAAATCTTTATCACCTAAGATACCCAGTCAAAGACAGTCAAGAAGCGCTGGTTGTGGCAACGACTCGACCGGAAACTATGCTCGGAGATACTGCCGTGGCGGTTCATCCTGAGGACAAGCGATATGCGCATTTAATAGGAAAAACCTTGATTCTGCCTCTGATGGATCGAGAAATCCCGATTATAGCGGATGACTATGTCGATCGCGAGTTCGGGACGGGTGCTGTTAAGATCACTCCCGCACACGACCCGAATGACTTTGAAATGGGGCTTCGTCATCAATTGCCTCAGATCATGGTCTTAGATAAAGAAGCTAAGATGAATGAAAATGCGGGTCGCTATCAAGGCCTGGATCGTTTCGAAGCGCGTAAAGCAGTCGTGGAAGATTTAAAAGCGGCAGGGGCTCTCGTCAAAATCGATGCTCATGCCCATGCGGTGGGGGAATGCTATCGTTGCTCCAGCGTGATCGAACCGATGGTGAGTCGACAGTGGTTCGTAAAAATGGCCCCTCTTGCCGAGCCTGCTATTGATGTTGTTCGGGATGGACGTTTAGAATTTGTGCCGGATCGATTTGATAAGATTTATCTGGGTTGGATGGAAAATATCCGGGATTGGTGTATTTCTCGTCAACTCTGGTGGGGACACCGCATTCCGGTTTGGTATTGCGAAGCCTGCGGTAAGGAGATCTGTGCCGGCGAGGATCCCTTGAGCTGCCCGAGCTGCGGAGCAAAGAACCTGAAGCAAGATCCCGATGTTTTAGATACCTGGTTTTCCTCGGGTCTTTGGCCTTTTTCCACCTTGGGTTGGCCGGAGAAAACAGCTGAGTTGAAACAGTTTTACCCGACCTCTGTCTTAGTGACCGGCAGGGATATCATTTTCTTTTGGGTTGCCCGCATGATATTTATGTCATTGGAGTCTATGAAGGAAGTGCCCTTCCCGAAAGTCATGATTCACGGGCTGGTCTTGGATGCCCAAGGGCGAAAAATGAGTAAATCCTTAGGCAATGGCGTGGACCCCATCGAAGTGATTGAGCAGTACGGAGCAGATACCTTGCGCTTTATGTTAATCACAGGGAATACCCCCGGCAATGATCTTCGTTTTCATCCTGAACGCCTGGAAGCAACCCGGAATTTCTCCAATAAGATTTGGAACGCTTCTAGGTATGTAATCATGAATTTAGAAGACTACGCGCCAGGTCCTCGTGGAGAACTAACGCTGGTGGATCGCTGGATCCTCTCCCGTTATGCCTCTATCGTAGAGAAGGGGACAGAAGCTCTGGAAAACTTTGATCTTGGAGAAGGTGGACGATTACTCTTTGAGTTTATCTGGAGTGAGTTCTGTGATTGGTATATTGAGCTGACTAAGCCACGCCTTTACAACAAAGAAGATGCTGTAGCTCGGCATACTGCCCAATCCGTCCTGCTTGAAGTCCTCGAAGGAACCCTGCGGCTGTTACATCCTTACATGCCGTTTCTCACGGAAGAGATCTGGCAGAACCTCCCGAATGAGGGGGAGGGCAGCATCATGGTGCAGTTCTGGCCACAAGTACCACAGTATAAGGACGCTGAAGCCGAGAGTAATATGACACTACTCATGGACACCATTAAAGCAATCCGCAATATTCGTGCCGAGATGAAAGTTTCACCTGGACAAAAGGTCGAAATCCTAATCCTTGCCCCAGATGGGGTTCAACGTAAGGTGCTCGAAAACGGCAAGCCAGATATCCTGAAATTGGCTGGAGGGGCGAGGGTAGACATCTTTGAAAGGTTGGCCGAGAAGCCCGCTCAATCAGCCAGTGCCGTTCTTGAGGGTGTAGAGATTTATCTGCCCTTAAAAGGATTGATGGATTTTGATAAAGAAATAACTCGGATCGAAAAAGAGATTATTGCAGCCAGCCAAGATATTCAAAGTCTGGACCTAAAACTAAATAATCCGGGATTCACCAACAAAGCACCTGCAGCAGTCGTGGCCAAAGAGAGAGAGAGACTAGAAGGCCTCTTAGCCCGCAAAGTAGCTTTAGAAGAACGCTTAAAAGAGTTAATGTAAGGTATTTCATGTATACGTAAATCGTGCAGGAGGGAAAGGGAATGTCCGAAAAGGATCTTGAAAAGGAATATTCTGAGAGCTTACAATACCTCGCTAACCTGACGACGTTTGGTATAAATTTTGGGCTGGGGCGTATTCAAGAACTTCTTAAACGATTGGGAAATCCGGAAAGAGTTCTGCGCGTAGTTCATGTAGGAGGTACGAACGGCAAGGGTTCGACAACGGTCATGATTGCTCGTATCTTACGGGAAGCGGGGTACAAGGTCGGAGTCTTTACCTCGCCTCATATGCACGATTATCGGGAACGCATGGTCATCAACGGGCAAATGATCCCTAAAGAAAAGGTCATTAAGGTGATAGCACGAGTGCGCCCACATTTAGAAGCTATGGTTGCGGAAGGTTATGAGCATCCCACCGAGTTTGAGGTAAGCACTGCGCTGGCGTTCCTCTATTTCGCGGAGGAAAGCGTCGATTATGCGGTTATAGAAGTCGGGTTAGGTGGAGCCATCGATTCGACCAATGTGGTTACCCCCCTAGTTTCAGTCATCACTAATGTTGGAATGGACCACATGGACTATTTAGGGTCTGATGTGGTTTCCATCGCCAAGGTAAAAGCAGGTATTATTAAACCCCAGTCCGTGGTAGTGACAGCCTCTGAAGACTTAGACGTGATCGAAGTATTGCGTGAACAAGCTAAGGCTATGGGTGTTCCCTTGTGGTTAGTGGGGGAAGATGTTCGCTGGGAAAGCAAATGGAGTGGAGAACTGGAACAGGAATTTGACCTCATAGGCTTACACTCAACCTACTTGAAGTTGCGCCTGCATTTGATGGGACTCCACCAACTCCGCAACGCAGCTACAGCAATCACCGTCTGTGAAGTGTTGCAAAGTCAATATGATGTGAGAATACCTAGAGAAGCGATCTATGCTGGATTGCGTGAGGTAGAGTGGTTCGGGCGTTTAGAGCTACTTTCCCTGAACCCTAAGATCCTCTTGGATGGAGCGCATAATGTCGATGGAGCTAAGGCCTTAGCTCAGGCACTCCCACTCTATAAACGTAACAAGCTCATACTTTGTTTGGGGATGCTGACGGATAAGGAACGGGAAAAGGTCGTGAATATGCTCGTGCCTTTGGCGGATGAACTCATTATCACCCGTCCTGATTCACCGCGAGCAGGGGACTGGAGGGCGCTTGGGAAATTGGCTGAACAGCATGGTCGTCCGGTAACCTGTATCGAAAATCCCAAGGAAGCCGTGGTTTTTGCTCTTAAGCGTCTTGGAGAAAACGACATGCTCTGTGTTACGGGTTCAATCTACATGCTGGCAGAGGCACGCCAAGCCTTAATCAATGATTTAAAGCAGGATTAGGAAGTTCCTCCATTGATCGACAGAAACGAAAAAAATAACACAACTCGGCCAAGATTTGATATAATACTCGCTGGACTAGATAATCGTCGCTGAATCTGTTTCAATGAGAGGTTCCGATCCGTAAAATCAGAGAAAGTTCAGGGTTGGGGGATATAGTATGTTTAAGTTGACTCCAAAAGAAGACAAATTTTATCAACTCTTTTCCGAAAGTACGGAGATTATTTCTAAGTCACTTAAAAGACTCTATGGGATCATGCAGCAAGATAGTGTTTCTGCTGAAGATGCTGCTCAAATGCATCGGTTCGAAAACGAAGCTGACAGTGTAACTAATCAAATCTTGGAGCGATTAAATTGCACGTTTATCACACCCTTAGATCGTGAAGACATTTATAAACTTGCCCAAGTCCTGGATGACATCGTCGATTATGCGGAAGGTACAGTGGAGCGCATGCTTCTCTATCGAACCAGCAAACCCTCACTGGGAGCGCAAGAACTTGTTCATCTGGTGACATTGGCCGCAGAACAAATTCAGACAGCTTTCTCTTGCTTAGGAAATTTACATTATAAGAAATCGATGATCTTGGCGGCAGCAGAAGAGATTTATCACCTAGAGAGTGCAGGAGATAAACTCTACCGTTCTGAAGTGGCCCGACTGTTTGAACATGAGAAAGACCCCATAGAAATCATTAAATGGAAAGAGATTTTGGAACATATAGAATCAACCTTAGATCATTGTGAAGCTATTGCCGATCTGCTTAAAAGTGTGGTCTTGAAATATGACTAGTCTAGGTGTGCTGTTAGTCATTGTGGTGTTTTTAGCGTTAGCCTTCGATTACATCAACGGCTTCCATGATACGGCTAATGCGATTGCCACCAGTGTTTCGACCTGGGCCTTGAGCCCCAAACGGGCGGTGATTCTGGCAGCCTTCTTAAATCTTTTTGGTGCTCTCTATAGTACCGGAGTTGCCCAAACCATCGCCAAAGACATTGTTTCGCCGAAATTT
>DOPS01000313.1:0-29281 GCA_003512645.1 Desulfosporosinus sp. | reverse complement strand
CTAGCCCCCAATCGTTCTACAGATGCAGAGAAATCTACTGTGACAATCTCTCTTTTCAACGGTTCGAGTACTTGCTTCAGTTGCTCTTCTGGAGTCATTTGTTTAATAATTTTCCCATCAAGTTCCTCAATGATCCTGCTTTCCAGATGAGGGCACTCAGCGAGACGTTTTTGCCCCTTTATCACCGCAGCAGCAAACGCCAGGCAGGTTGCCACCTCACACTCTTTGCAATTTGATTTTGGGAGTAACTTGTAGATTTCCAGTGGATTATCTAGTTGTGACATATACATTTCCCCTTCCTGTAGGATATTAATTCAAAAGTAATAAACTAGAGAGTTGGACCTCGCACATAATTCTTCCTTAATCTAGATTCTCTATTAACTCTCTTTTTCCTTTCTTGATAGAACTTATTTCAATCTTCTTAAGTACTTTAACCAGAATATTTAATCTAACCTCGGACAAGTTCCTTGCCTAAATGCTATGCTCAAACCATCTACTTTGAAAGAGGTTAAAGTCGTTATGAATGGGCAATCCTGACTCTCTTGAGCCCCGGTTATCCACCTTCTCCGAGCCCTACAAAGCCTGTACGGCCGCTAAACTCTTCTTGAATGAAGCAGTAAATCTGATTATGCAAAATCATCGCCATTTTGTCTAACCTCAAGAAGCCCTAGAAGCCAACAGTAGATTACTGGCTTCCAGGGCTTCTTTGTTATGATTGATTAAGGGCCTAGCTCAAAGGCATCTGGGCCTGCATGGCCAGCATTAGCCGCCTTTCAACGTCTTGCCAGTTCACTAATTGCCACCAAGCTGTTACGTAATCTTTGCGTTTGTTCTGGTAATCTAGGTAATAAGCATGCTCCCAGACATCCAGGACAAGTATGGGAATACCACCCGCTTGAAATAAATCCTGATGCTTTTCAATGGTTAGAATTTCTAATCTTCCCCAGGCCGGTTGCCATACAAGCAAGGCCCATCCGGATGCTTCAACATTGATTGCGGCTTCTGTAAACTGTTCCCCAAAAATAGCCAGACTATCAAAATAGCTCATGATATGTTTGATCGTTTGCGCCCCGGGGGTCTCCCACCTGTTTCCCAAGGGAGCCATTGAAGTCCAATAAATACTATGTAAAATATGCCCTGACCCGTGAAAAGCGAGTTCCCTTTCCCAATGTTTGATTAAGGAAAAATCCCGTTTTCGCCTTGCCTCGCTCAGTTTAAGTTCAGCTTTGTTCAAACCTTCCACATAAGCCTTATGATGTAGGTCATGGTGAATTTGTAATAATCTAGAACTGATCACAGGCTCAAGAGCATTATACGCATAAGCAAGCTTAGGTAACTGATGTTGCCCCATTGGCACTATCATAGAATGCATATAAATTAGACCCTCCTTCACACTCTCCAATTACTTGGTTCAATAATTGGTAGTCTTCCATTCTAGTTATAGATTATTACGTGGTCACAACGTTAGAACCGGAGCGTTGCTTGCCCTACAGACTAATCCTATTACATAGTCATTATTGTCTGAAGTATCGGTAATCCATAATAAACAAGGGCAATAATAATCGCTATAGTAATCGCCAATTTAAATAACTTTTTTAGAATAAAGCCCACAGCAGCGATTCCTAAACCTAGCATCAGTATTTCTTGTAACCCTAGCCCAGCGGTAAAAGTCTCCATAAATTCCCCTCTCTCCTATTGCTCTTAATCTTTAATCTTTAATCTTTTAGCATTTAGCATTTATACTCCACAATCATAACACGCGCTTCAAAAAGAAGAAATAAGCGGTAAAACACATGAAACAGTGAAATTGACCCCTTGGTTCGCTACCCTAAGTCATTCGCAAGTTGAAGTAGACTCATGGGGGTTCCAACGTCTAACCTCCCTAATTCAGGACTGCCGAGAATCCGGGCATTTTCATGAGTCGCCATACGGTAGACTTCGAGCTTCGGGATTCCTGCTTGAATCATCCAGTCTATCTCATCATACAGGCTCTCAGCGTGAGGTACTTTATAAGCACCGGCATCTGTGCCAACACCTAATCGGACGTTTAAATGATAGGCCTCTTGAATTTTAGTAAGTTGTGCCTCCTGAATCCTTTTCAAAGTGTTGATTTCATGGGCAGAGTAACGATCATTTGGATATTTTAAGAGATTTCCGATCGGTGCAACCGTTGGGACCCAAGCAATTCCTTTTTCTCTCATCCGCTCAAGTTGTCTGGTCGTCATATAATATCCGTGTTCGATGGAATCGACCCCAGCTGTGATAGCCATCGAAATTCCCTCATCCCCACTGGCATGTGCCATGACAGGTGTTCCAAGTCTATGTGCTGCATTTACCAACTCTTTTAAATCCGCAACCGACCACTGAGTTGGACCCACCTTCTGATAATCATCAAAGCGGATCAGTCCAGTCACAACTACTTTAAGTTGGTCTAGGCCTTGGTCGAAGAAGTCCCTCTCCTTTGCCTGCCACTCTAAAATATCCTTAAAGCCACGACCAAGAAAACGACCATACATTCCTACTCGGTTCACAGCCTCATGCACTGAAATGACCTTAGGTCCTGGCCAAACTCCTTCATTGACCCTGTTTTTGGCGAGCCATGAAAAGCCAGGTAAATCGCCGCCATCTCGAATAGCCACAATTCCCCTTTCTAGATAGTGCCTCAAAAATCCTTGCATATTTTCCTCGATCAAGCAAGGCTGTGCCCAATTCTCCAAGCACTGATAAAAATCAAGGCTGTCTAACGCTAAATGCACATGGGCATCTATCCATCCAGGCAAGAGAAAATAGGAATCCCAACGCAGTATACTATTAGGATAACTCTCTAAAAGATTCAATGGCTCAATTGAGTTAACCTTGCCTTCCTTCCATGTTAAAATAGTGGGCTGTGAGCATAAACCTAGTTCCTGGCTCCAATACCCTGCGACGACTGCTTCTCCCTCATCAGGAATCTCTAAGATTTTTTGTATTGCACTGCACGAAATATACATCGCCCTATACCTCAAGCGTGTATTTCAAGGTTTTTGTTACAACATCCATATCCATAATCTGCTTCCTTTCCAGAGTGTATCATTTTGAGTTAAATAATCTTCAACGGGTCGCAGCATTGCCCTCATCGGGTATAAATGAGCCGAGTAAAGTACAGAGTACTATTGATACCTTTAAATATCTTTAGATTTGTCAGTCTATAGACACTGAATACGTTTGGTTTCTAGACCATAATATTTTAACACCAAATTCCTGGCTGAAAGGATTGATAATTATTAAAAGCAACCATACCCTACCCAGAGAAACGGTACGTCGTTATGAGCAACTTAGCCCTTTTGAACTGAAGGACAAATTAATTAGCCTCGCCAATAAACATGGAGATACAAGCATCTGGTCAATGCTCAATGCTGGCAGAGGCAATCCGAACTGGACAGCAGCAACACCCCGAGAAGGGTTCTTTACTTTAGGGCAATTTGCTATAGATGAAACTCGTAACGTTTGGCAAGATAAAGACCTTGCTGGCATGCCTAAAACCGAAGGCCTTGCGGAACGTTTGAAAGAATATCTAGAAGAGCATCACGATGCACCAGGAGTCGATTTTCTCAAAGACGTCCTTGATTATGGCTCAATCACTTGGGGATTTAACCCAAATGCCTGGATACATGAGCTCGTGGATGGCATTCTCGGCGATAACTACCCGGTACCAGATCGCATGCTGGTTCACCTTGAACAGGTTGTGCATGATTATCTTATTCAAGAAATGTGTAATAACCAATCTCCACCCGGCAAATACGACCTGTTCGCTGTTGAAGGCGGGACCGCCGCCATGTGTTATATTTTTGACTCGCTAATTGCCAATAAGTTACTTTCGATGGGTGACAAAATTGCACTAATGGTCCCTACTTTTACCCCCTATCTTGAGATTCCCCATTTAACGCGTTATAATTTTGAAATTCTTCGAATTAATGCTCTGGAAATGGACGAGAGAGGGGTTCACACTTGGCAATATACCAATTCCGAGCTCGATAAACTTGCTAATTCCAGTATAAAAGCTTTATATGTTGTTAACCCAAGCAATCCACCCTCAGTAGCCATACGAAACGAATCAAAAAACCGTATCATAGAGGTGGTTAAGAAGCAAAATCCAAACCTAATGATTATTACGGATGATGTCTATGGTACCTTTGTTGATAATTTCCGTTCTCTAATGGCTGAATTACCATATAATACACTTGGAGTTTACTCCTTCTCCAAGTATTTTGGGGCTACAGGTTGGCGACTGGGAGTCATCGCCGTTCATCAAGACAATATCTTTGACCAATTGGTAAGGGATCTGCCACGTGACAAAGCGGATGCCTTAGCTGAGCGTTATGGAATAATAACTTTATACCCGGAACGACTTCGATTTATCGACCGAATGGTGGCGGACAGTCGCCAGGTTGCCCTGAATCATACAGCGGGTCTATCTACGCCTCAGCAAGTTCAAATGGGACTATTTGCCCTCTTTGCCTTACTGGATCGGGAGAATCGTTACAAGAAATTAACTCAGGGGATTTGTCAACACCGACAAAAATTATTATACGAGGGCTTTGGACTAGAGTTGCGCACAGATCGGTTTGACGCGGCGTATTACAGTCAAATCGATTTATTGGTGTGGGCCAAAATTAAGTACGGCAATGAGTTCTGTGACTATTTAGAAGCTAACTATGAGCCTACTGATTTCCTTTTTCGTTTAGCAGAGGAATCTTCGATTGTGCTTCTTAACGGCAGCGGATTTGGCGGGCCAAAGTGGTCCATCAGGACTTCTCTTGCCAACTTAAATGACGAAGCTTATCGACAAATCGGTGAAACTGTTCAAAAAACCTTTGAAGAATACGCGACATCTTGGCGAGCATTTAAGGACTCGAAAGAGTAAACGCCCTGGACTAAACAATCATAAGCCTTTCAACCTTCGGACCGCTATTTCTCCCATCAAAGCATAACCCTCGATACTAGGATGGACGTCATCAACGAATAGTTGCGCACTCTGACCGACCTTTATCCTGTTTAGAAATGGAGAATAAAAATCTATTAAACTAATGCCTTTTTCAACCGCATAGCTGTTCAACCAATTCCGGTATTCAGTCAGGAATTGTTCTTCTTCTGGTAATAAGGACGGAGTAGGTAACCCTAAAATAGGGATCATCCCGTTGTGCCTACAATATTTCTCCATTACCTTAAAATTCGAGCTTACACTTTCCAGGGGGATCCTTTCGTAAGCATCATTAGCACCACCAAGAATAATAACATGGGTCGGAGCATACTCAAGTACATCCCGGCGGAAACGCGCACACATGCCGCTTGTGAAATCCCCGCAAATCCCTTGGTTTATCACATGGCATTTCAGTTCTTGAGCTAAATGTTCCACCCAAGACTCCTGCTTACTAAAGGGATACCCTTCAGTAATTGAATCTCCAATCGCAACTATTTTCATTGTATTTTTCATACCACCTTATTTTAGTTGTCTTCTAAGCCCAGCGAGCAGTTGATACTGTATTTATTATAACTTACCTGTATTCTTTAGGAAACTAATTACAAATCTTCTAAAGATAAACCCATAATTTGTTCAAAGGAAATGCCAATCCTAATTAAATAATACATGTACAAGACAAGGCTAGAAGCGATAATACGCTTCTAGCCTTGTCTTGTACCTTATAGTCGGATTATATTAGGCTTTATCATTCGTAATAACCTCAAATCAGCCATTAATCGAGAATTTCTAGATCATCTGGACTTTTATCCTTGGTTGGAATTATTGAGTCTCGTTCTTTCTCTGTTGTATTGGAGATGGGAGAATCTTTACGAGCATGAGTCGAGTTCGTTTCAGCGACTTGTTTAGATATTTTATTCTGCTTATGGTTCAAAGTTCTTCCTCCTTTTCTGCTCTTAGAATATAAACGCTATGGCAAAACTCAGTTTCTACCTAGAACCTCTTTGACCTTAATATAATAAGTATGTTAATAAAGCTGCTTAATTATGTAATTTCAAAGACAATACACCTATCCCCGTGGTCTGCTTTCTGTCCAGAAAGCCATAATCTACTGGCCCATTGACGATCTTCTCAATCGTCGATGGGCCTTCTGCATCAAGGACAATAACGTCCCATTAAAATGATTCTTCCCTTGCCGCTGTTTTAATACTTCCATACGAGGTATCATCGATTCTAATCTTTTAATCAATCAGACTCCACCTCAAATTCGAATGGCAGTATCGCCTTCTCATAACATTTAAAGAGCTCCAACCCTGGAATATTCAGCCCGAGGTCTACTTCACCTACTAAAGTAAATCCGCACTTTTCATATAGTTTAATAGCAGGGTGATTGTTCACCGATACATCAAGCCGAATAGCTTTCATTCTTTTCTTGTATGTCAAATCTACCGCAAACTTCATAAGCATCATTGCAATCCCACACCCGAAATAGTCCGGATGTACAGCGAGGGTATGTACGACAATTATCTCATTATTCTCAGCATTTACAGTCCACTGCAGCTTTTTGTAGGCCTCGTATTGGCAGTGATTAAGGATAATTGAACCGATAACACGGTCATTATCCTTAATGACATAGAGCGTATTAGTGGTAATTCCTTCAATAGCTGTTTCCTCATTAGGGTAAACATGCTTTTTCCACGAGGGATAATTTACACCTTTTTCAAGGGTAGTATTGAGTTCATTATAAAGACTTATTATTTTTGACAAATCGGCATTCTTTCCTTCTGTTATTGTAAATCCACTCGTTCTCATTTTCTCCCAGCCTCCTCTGATGATGGCTCATTTATCAACAAAAGAATCATAATCCTAACAGCATACTTTATGCAACTATTTTGCCTAGAAAATGAACGACCTGCCCTTTGTTTAACGATACGAATTCCGTGCCACTGTCAGGCATAGCATAATGTATGTGTAGCAAATCAGACAATTGAACTATATCGGACCTTAGTCAAGGAGTAGGAAGACTCTATTCTAAAAGTAAAAAGAGGCCGCGTTCGCGGCCTCTTACCTACAACCTATTTATTAAATCCCGTATAAATGTGGACGGCATCTCTTAAAAATTCTGCGGCACCTGGTTGTTTTTCATCATAATATGCCGTAAATCTCGGATCGTCGACATACATCTGAGCTAGTCCAGCGTGTGCTTCTTTCGAGTAGCTATCCCAATAAAAACACAACCACTGGCGATGGAGTTCAGCTGTTTTTTGGGCTAATTCACCAGCAGGATCCCCTGTTTTAAACGCAGCATGAAGGGTTTCGATAACCTCTGCAGCAAGCTTCGTCACCTCATCATATTGCTCTTGCGACATTCCTTTAACTTTTTGATTCGACTTATTAACCGTCTCATTCCCATATTTTTCACGGATCTCTTTGCCGTACTTAGCCTCATTGTCATCTACAAGCTTTTGTTTAAAGCCTTCAAACTTTTCTTTATCCTTCATATTAATTCTCCCTTCGGTAAGCACAATGGTCTTTTCTACATTGGAAATCAACGTCTCCAATTGCTCTCGTTTATCAAGAAGCTTCTCACGGTGTTCTCTCAGTGCCTGTACTCCGTTAAACGATGGCGCGGTTACAATATCTTTAATGCTTTCTAAGCTCACATCAAGCTCTCGATAAAAAAGAATCTGTTGCAACCGATCAACCTCAGCTTGCCCATAAATTCGATACCCTGACGAGTTAATTCTTGCCGGCTTAAGAATTCCTATTTCATCATAATATCTCAGAGTTCGGCTGCTGACCCCTGCCATCTGAGCTAACTTTTGCACTGTGTATTCCATGTGTTTCACCTCCTGACAAAAATAACTATACACCTTTACGCTACGTCAATGTAAATAGGTATTTTTTTAATGTTTTTTCAAACTGCGATAATAGCATATTACCGAAGTAATAAAGGCTGCCAAAATCTTTATAAGAAGATCGCTGGAGGTGTCTTCAAGTCCACCCTTAACCATATTTGCTTTAAAGAAGTAATCCCCTATAAACTCGAACATCTCCCATAAAGTACCTAAGGAAACTGAAAAGCTAAATGCAAATACTAGATTAAAAAGTATAAACCTCTGTTCACTAGTTTCTGGTTCCTTTCGGATAGTCCCTTTAATTAAATATAAGGCAATGATAACCGCAAAGCTCCCGAATATTGCGTGAAGAAATAAATCCCACCACCAAAGGTATAAATAGAATTTCTTAATTTCGCCCAAGTATTGAGCAAGAAAGATAAATATTAACATTATGGTTTGAAAGCTTGAAGGAAGTACTAGATTTTTTATATTTGCAATACGAGTAATTAGAAAAGGAAGAATGAGACATGCCATAGCAAGTAATGTCAAAGCTACATTCTTCCATTGACTTGTTGCAATACTAACGATAGCTGTAAGTATTAGAATTATCTCAAACAAGACAGCTATTCCGATAGAAAGCTTACTGTTTTGATTTTTCATTTAGCATATACTCCTTTAACTGTGCCTCACCTTGACAATATCTCTCAAGATTTATCGTGCCCTGAAAAAGCAAATACTAGAAGAGGTAACTACCTCAACTATCATTTGTAGGTCAATACTGTGGGGTTGATCATAATGAGCACAATTTAAGGATGTCTGTGATTAATCTCAAGAGATACAGAAAAGTCCGTCACCACCCGGTAACGGACCCTGCTAAGTGTCTTAACTACAATTTCGCGTATACTAAGATTTAAATCGAGGCACTACAAAATCTAAGATTAAAGCCATCCCTAATCCTGCTACAAAGCCTGTGAAAAACATCATTGAGAAAATCGCATTAGCTAGATCCGCAAATCCAACCTGCACCGTCTTCGCTAGGTAAAGATAATATAACCCAGCCAAGAAGCAAAGTAAAGCTGGTGAATATTTGACTGGCTTACCACCTATTGATACCCGCGATAGTAGGTATGTTATAAATGAAAAGAGTACCACGATTCCAAGTAGAATGAGTATGAATCTATCCATCACACTTCCCCCATACAACTTTTCTTTTAGTATTATACCTCTTTTTAATTCTTCTTACTTTCGTAAATATTCCTAGAGCTGAGGCTATAATCTCACTCTGAAAATGCAGAGAATTAAAGCTCTGACTTTGCTTTGATGTTAAGGGATTTCATTGGTATAGCATGATCTTTCCGCTCTCTCTCGCTCTCATTCCTTACGTAATTAACCGAGGTGCGAAGCGGCACTTCCTTAAGGAAGAAGGTCAGTATGAACGCCACAACCAAGACGATGGCTCCGGCTAAAAAGACATTAGCTAAGGAAGCAGCTAAAGCCTCCCGTAACCCTTCAATGAGTTGTGTAAATACTGACTGTATCGGAGCTGGCAAGATATTTTGAATCTCAAGAAGTTTGGGCCGTCAAGAAGAATCTGGGGATTTTGGAATTGGGCTAGCTTATCAGCCATCGCTGGATCTAAAGCTGACGAATTGATACTATCACCAATAGCGGCAACTCCTGTCATTTTGCGTGCAATGCTTGAGGATAGAATGGTTCCCATCACAGCAATACCAATCGTTCCGCCAAGGTTACGGAATAATTGCACGGAAGCTGTACCCACTCCCAGATCCTTTGAATCGACCGAATTTTGGACTGCGATCATGAAGACAGGCATCCCCAGTCCGAGACCAAAACCGAATATAAACATACTGAGCGCAGCCACTGGGATGCTGTTCATGACAGTCATGAGCAGCATGCCCAAGACCATAATGGCGGTTCCGAGGAGAGCCATATTTTTGTATTTACCCGTCTTAGTCATCCGACGTCCTGCATAGGCACTCACTGTAAACATACTTAAAGACATCGGCATTGCGACATAGCCAGCATAGGTTGCCGAAACGCCCATAACTCCTTGTATATAAAACGGCATATACATTAGAGCACCCATCATTCCTGCAAACATAAGAAAACCAATACTATTAGATAGAACTACCACTCTATTCTTAAATAAGTATAGAGGAAGGACTGGAGTTTTCACCTTGGTCTCTGTATAGATAAAAAGAGCTAAAGATATAACTGTGAATAGAAATAATCCTAAGATTTGAGACGATCCCCAAGCATACTTTGTTCCTGCCCAGGAGAATGCGAGAAGCAGGGGGACTATGGTCAGGGTTAGAAATAAGGAACCTAGATAATCGATTGACTCTGTTTCTCGTCGCTGCACTTTAGGAAACAGAAATAGTATCATGAAAAAGGCAAGAAACCCGAGGGGAAGGAAAAACCAAAATACCCAGTGCCAGTCCATATGATCGACGATATAGCCGCCAAGACTGGTCCAAGGATACTGGATATTCCGAAAACAGCACTCATAAGTCCTGACCATCGTCCTCTTTCCCGGGGGGAGAATAAATCTCCGATGGCAGTAAAGGCTGTAGCCATGATAATTCCAGCCCCTACCCCTTGAATTCCGCGGTAAATAATCAGTTGAATAATATCAGTAGAGGTGCCGGAGAAAAAAGCTCCGATCATGAAAATTACTATTCCTGATAAAATAAATGGCTTTCGACCATAGATGTCTGAGAGTTTTCCGACCAGTATCGTAGAGATCGTCGAGGTTAATAGGTAGATCGAGATAATCCAAGTGTAATAATCCATGCCACCGAGTTTGGCGATAATGCGAGGCAAGGCCACGCCAACGATTGTTTGATTAATCGAAGAAAAGAACATTGCTACCACAATTGCAATCATAATCGTGACTTTGCGCTGATAAGATAACTCTTCCATTGAATTCTTCTCCTCCGTAATTTTTGCCTCTTTCTATCCCTTAAATCTTATCTTTTTCTAGGTTCTTATAACAGCTAGCCTGTTGACTCAGGGAGCTTGCTGATCCAGGTTATTCGAAATTTGATGGTAAATCCGAATGAGATGACTGATATCTTCATCCGATAACCCTTCAAAAAACCTCTCCGTTGCTTTCTTTTGATTCTCAATCATAGATTCCAAGATATGTTCACCTTGATCAGTGATTTCCAAATAAACGACTCGGCGGTCTTTCATTGCTCCTTTGCGCTCGGCATAGCCTTCAGAGACCAGTTTATCTGAGGCTCCCGTAATCGCACCTGGTGTCATTTGAATCGCCTCAGCCAGTTCGTTGGCTTTTTGAGGACCAGAATGTTTAAGGGTTTTTAAAATCAGATATTGGGAATGGTTAATTCCATGCTGGAGTTCTTTATTCCACTCTTTCTTCATTCTTCTCAAGATATTATAGAATAACTCCAACAACTCTCGACGATCTGCCATGTCCTACTCCTTTATGCTTAAATAGTTTAGTTCTAAACTATTTAGCGGTCAATGTTTTATAGTATACATTTTTTCCTTATTAAAGTAAATCCTCTAGAAAGAATTTCTTTAAGCGTGACGTTTTAGTTTCTTTTTCGTTTTTAGTTCATGAGGAGGTGAAGAAGTGGCCACGAAGATAAGCCCATCTAATGAGCAATACATGGAAAAGTGGTACCAACAAACGGTTTCGAAACTGTACAGTTTCACATACGCGCTTCTCCAGAATCGAGAAGAGGCCGAAGACATTACTCAAGAAACTTATTTCCGTTGTCTGAGGAAAGACTCAAAGAGTTTTCCACCCTATCCCTATCTTAAAAAGGTCGCTCGTAATCTTATTTACGATCGATATCGCCACTGGCAAAAATCCGGTAGCCAGATGGAGGATCACACCCTATCCGAAGATGTTTCTGCCAGCGAAGAAGATTGGGTCACTCGATCCTTGGTACAAGAGCTAATGAACCAACTCCCTGAACAGTATAAACAGGTTTTAGAACTCCGCATTATTGAAGGGTATTCGCGCAAGGAAACCGCGGAACGAATGGAACGTAGTGAAGATGCCATTCGTGGTTTACAGTATAGAGCTCTCCAAGCTTTAAGAGATTTATTTCATGTCACAGAAAAGAACGGAGGATAAATTGATAATGAAAACAAATGACAACTTTGCTCAAAAGTCTCCGGAGCAAGAGTTAGACGATTTTATCAATACTCTAAATCTAGAACAGCAGCCTAACGAAAGCACCCATCAAGATGTAGCCGAACTTCAATCCCTGACTAGAAAAATCAAAAGCCTTCGTCCAGTTCCAGAACTCCGCGAAGAATTCTCCCATGAATTACACCAAAATCTTCAACAAAGGTCTAATCCTCGGAGGGGATTTTTACCATGGAGTGCACTCGTCGCAAGTATCTTAGTCATTGTTTTCTTGATTTCTCCTTGGTCTAATAGGAATAAAGATCTTGTCTTAGCCATGGAACAGTCGGTCAAACAACTTCAGAATTATCACGGAATCCTAGAAAAGGTCAGTACAAATGCCTTGGGTGAAAATCAAATCATCCAACGAATCGAGATTTGGTCTGAAAATAATAAATACGCTACCAGCAGCGAAGAGGGAATGGTAACGGTTAATAACGGTGAACTCCGTTGGAGGAGCGATTCGAAAAGTAAGGAAATCACTTTACTCCCCATTTACCTAGATCCGCGTGATTTCGACTTACAGAAAGAAGCAACAAAAGCCCAGCAGTACTCCCATAGAATTGTTGGGCAAGACTCCATCGTAGGTCGCACTGCTACTCGCCTAGAGATTACTCCCCCTGGCGGTTTACCCTATTATCTATGGATCGATCCAGAAACTCATATGCCGGTCCAGCTTCAGACCGCAATGCAAAAGTCAATCCAAACGACCTATACGTTTGTGACTCTTGAAACGAACGTCAAAATTCCAGACACAACCTTCAGCTACACCCCGCCTAAAGAGTATCGGATAGTCGATCAAAATCCAGACAAACCTGTAGATACCCTATCTGAAGCAATTGCGCTAAGTGGCTTTACTCCGCTCGAACTCAGCGAAAAACCTCAGCGACTCTTTGCCTCCCCTAACCGAATCATCTTTGATTTTGAGGATACGATTGTAACTGAATCCAAACAAACCGCCCCCTTCGTCCGCTCTCCTCTGGCTGCCCTTGGACAGGCAGCGGGAGGTCCGTTAGAAGTTTTACCGAATAGCCTCCGGTGGCAGCAAAATGGTTTGGAAATCCAAGTGCAGGGACAAAGATCTGAGGAATTTGCAAAACAATTGGTGAATAATCTGGTTATCCCTCAGGGTAACCAAGATCTACCTGATCAACCTTCTGTTAAAGTCGAGATTGACATGGATATAGTCAAGCGAAACCAACAACAGGTTGACGCTGGAAGTAGTCCCTGGCAAATCGACCCCATGCAAGTGGCCTTTACCTTTGCCATACTGCAAATCTCACCTAATGGGATCACTGGTGACCCACCGATTGATTACGGCTCGCTCACCGTCTCGGCTAACACAGGAACAGACGCCATAATTCAAATCTCCGAGGGTCCAGTCAAAACTGTTTACGTTAAGCGGTTAATCCGTCAGGACCAAAGCGGAATTTGGACAGTGATCGGGTATGACCCGAGGTAAAGGTATCTAAGCAGATTGGAAACTTACTTCAGGTGGAGTTTTAACTCCTTCTGAAGTCTAGTTGAACTTATCCACTTATCTCCCACCTAAAAAGTGGGGGTTTTAGTGGAGTTAACCGTTAGATAAACGGTTTACTTAGGAATAAACAGCCTCATCTCACTTCAGAAGTGAGATGAGGCTGTTTCCTAGTCTAAAAAGCTGGCCTTTGTTATTCGAATCAGTTCTATTTTGGAATCTATTTTTACATCTTCGTTTAACAGTGAATTATCATCTTTGTCCAAGTCAAAAATAATGATCTGCCCATCTCCCAGTTCGTAAAAGCCTATTAGGCTGCCATCTTCGTGTCGACTTTCAAACTGTTTATAGCTTGAACCGTAGTTATCAAACACTTCTTTGGCAATATCACCCGTCTTAACTCCCCTATTTGTATGAAATTGTGCCGAGCTGGTTTCAAGTTCGAGAACCTGACCGGAGTCTTTTCCGATTATCACAGTAATCCCTTTATCATAGGTTCTTCTATTCCAAGGCTCTGGAAAATGACCAGGTTCATCAAAAGGTTCCTCTTTAAAGACTCTCCCCATTATCTCGTCTACCTGACTTTGACTGTCACCCAGATGGATTCCTCCTATGCTCGGACGAACATCCACCTGTTCATCTTTCAACACGGTTATCTCATCGGCAGTTGCCTGGACCGGATATGATTCAGCAACTGGTCCAATAAAACGCACTTCTACTCTCAGGTTTTCCTGCAAAGCATCAAAGTTGGAATTTACAATCTTGCCAGCCGATTTTTCACTGATTTTAGTCTTTTGGGTTACTTTAATTGATGCCTGGTCATAAGGCTTAGAACCTTTTTCCCCTTCGACTAAAATACTTCCAAGTATCTCTCCTACTCCGTTCTTCGTCAATTTAATGATAGTTCCATGAATGTCTGCTTGCTTGGTATTTTGAGTATCCACTGGATTTTGAGGTTTACCTGGACTGCATCCGGAAACCACTAATAACCCAAATAACGAAATAGCAACTAGTTTAATTAGTTTCATAGTTAATGCCTCCATATAAGCTACTTACCATTGCCGACCTGGATCATCTGCCATACTGTTAACTGTGCCTCTAGGATATAGAACGAGATAATGATCCATCATAGGATCGGAATTACTATTGGTCGGTAGTGGGAATACAAACTCGATTTTAAACTCTTGACCTGCCGTATAACCAATGATTTCTTCGCCATTGACTTTTACATCATAAGCCGGAGTGCCATATACTTCTTTGGTTTTAGCAAGAGAAAGTTTCTGTAATTGCTTATCAAAGGATCGAGCCTCAAAAATTTGAGATCCTTTGTTAAAGCCAAATACCATAACCTGCTTCGAGTAGGTTGCATAATTTCCTTTGGCAGCTGCGACCCATTCGGTTTTATCCGGCTCCCCCCATTGACTCTTCACATCTTCTAGAACGGTTGTCTTCACGGGGAATGTACTGTTAATAACTTTCCCTTGCTCCGCTAATAGCTTCATATTCAACAATAACTCTTTCGTCACATCTGTGGTTTGAGGTTCAGTAGACGATGGAGCTGTTTGAGATGTTGAATCCGTTGGCGTGGGAGGGTTGGCACTCTGAGAATTTGAGGGGGAACACCCCATAACAAGTGACAAAGCGAGTGTAGCTGCCATCCATTTCAAGGTCTTACTTTTAGTTGTTCTGATCATGAAATTCTCCTTCTACATTAAATTGAGTGATGCTATTATTCCCTACTTCAATATAGACGGAAGTTAGAGCGTTTTTCTGACGATAGAATAATTCGCATTTCCTCGGTCAACTATTGCTGATCATCAGCTGGCTTATTCAAGTCAGCTTAACGATAAAGCGGATAACTTCCCCACTACATTCAGCCCATATCTGACCACCTTGCAATTCTACGATCCCTTTGGCGATTGCCAATCCCAAGCCAGAACCTCCTTTATCTGCTGTCCGAGATTGTTCAACGCGGTAAAACCTATCAAATAATCGTGCTAGCTCAGCCTGGGGAATGTGTTTACCCTTATTCTGAATAATCACGAGGACATCGTCATTTTCTCTTAAGATTTTTACCATAATTTCACCGGGTTTATAGCTATACTTTACGGCATTAAGCAGCAGGTTCTCAAAAACACGGACTGTTTGATCAATATCGATCTCAACAAAGACCTTCTCCTGGGGAATTTCCTTGATAATGACCAGATTATTTTCCTCAAAGCTGAGTGTATGCTCTTCCAACAACTGTTCAAGTAACTCGTTCAAGGATACTGTTTCTCTCGTAAACTTAACTCCTTTATTGGTCAGCTTGGTGTACTCGAACAAGTCTTCGATTAACCCTCCCAATTTTTCTGATTTGCTATAAACTATATTGACGTAATCGTTAAATTGCTCGTCTGTTTCAAATTTCCGGTCTTTAATCAGGGCTAGATAACCCAAAATCGAGGTTAAAGGGGTCCTTAAATCATGAGAGAAATTTGTAATAAGTTCATTTTTCATGATGTCCAAAACAATCAGGTCGACCTGCTCCTTCTCCAATAGGTCCAGGGCCATTCTACCATCCGAAGCTTTTAAGACCTGATATCCTTCGTTTTTAAGATAAATATCAATTAGATCTCTGATCTCTTTTTCATCATCAACCACAAGTATGGTTCCTTTAGCCATGTGCGTAATCCCTCCATGTTTACATAAAAAACCAGATCAAAAATTAGACCACCTAATACTATAGCAGATAAGTGTCATAACTGCATTATAGGGTTTAGTCCTTAAAATAAAGTAGGTCCAAACCTTAAAATATTCTTAAAATTTAATTAGAAATTCCTTTGGACAATCGATTGGTAACTGTGACTGGACCCTTCCCTTATGGAAATAACAAAGGACCTGTACCACTTTTCAAGCGATACAAGTCCTTCCAGTATTTTACGATCGTGAAGTGGCAGTCAACATTCACTACCATTCGCGAGTATATTAAGTCCTCTGGGATCCCCCAAGGGCAAAGGTACATGATCCAATAACAAGCATAGACAATGTCATCGAGTGAATTCTATTTTTAAAACCGCCCCAAGAAGCCATGATGACGCCGCCTACCATCATGCCGATTGAAAAGGTAATTTCTATGGCCGTTAAACGCCATACATCGTTACCAAAACTACGTGCAACCTGTAGGGGCGTTAAAAAGGCAGCAGGTGCTGCTAAGAAAAAGAAGACTGCGCAAAACAGAAAAAACCTCTTGATATACGAATGATTTCTTATGTAGTTAAAACCTTCACGCATATCGCTGAAATAGCTCGTTGTTTGCTTTGTTTGAGCTTTCGCATGAACAGGAACATGCAAAAACAAAAATAGTACTGAAACCGCTATAGCTGCTGTAATAACATCTATAAAGAAAATCGTCTCGATAGTAGCCATGGTTAGCAGTGCACCGCTAAGCATGGGGGACACCAGCATAACCATAGCTTGAATACTTCCATTTGTTGCGTTCACCTTAGTAAGTTTATCCTCTGGTACAATTTGCGGAAGGAAGGCTCCTACCGCCGGTATTTGAATTGCTGCCCCAAGCGCTCGTATGGCAAACGCCCCAAAGAGCAACCATAGTGAACCGTATCCCATCAGAAAAAATATGGCTAAGACTAGTGTTGCTAATGCAATCATAGAATCAGAAAGAATAATAAGGGTTTTTCGATTATAACGGTCAGCCCATACTCCCGCAAACGGAGAAAGAAGTAAGGTAGGAAGAAAACCGCAAATGATGGCAATGGTCATCATGACACCCGACTGTGTCGTTAACGTAATATGCCACATAATCGCATACTGAACCAGTGATGATCCAAAGAGCGATATGGTCTGGCTAGCCAAAAACAGGATTATATTCTTTTTCCAATCTTTATTCATGTCAAATGGCGGCCTAAAATCTGTCATTTTACTA
Source organism: Desulfosporosinus sp. (assembly GCA_003512645.1). GTDB lineage: Bacteria > Bacillota > Desulfitobacteriia > Desulfitobacteriales > Desulfitobacteriaceae > Desulfosporosinus. Next base: position 11,896 of record DOPS01000313.1, on the reverse strand, counting down.
TTTGTCCATCTCCATAAACCATATACTTAATCGTGGTCAATTCCTTTAGACCCATTGGCCCTCGGGCATGTAACTTCTGAGTACTAATCCCAATTTCTGCTCCAAAGCCGAAACGCCCTCCGTCTGTGAAACGAGTAGAAGCATTCACATAAACCGCGGCTGCATCAATTTCTCTCAAAAACCGTTGTGCCCTTGAATAGTTTTCGGTGAGGATGGTTTCGGAATGCTTGGTACTGTATTGATATATATGATCTAGTGCACCATCAAGGTCAGGTACAACTTTAACACTTAAAATAAGGTCAAGATGTTCTGACACCCAATCTTCCGGGGCGGCAGGAACGGCATAAGGCAAGATTTCGCAGGTTTTTGGGCATCCCTTTAGTTCAACATAGTGCTTTCTTAGCTCTTCTCCGATCAATGGAAGAAAGTCTTCGGCAATCCCTTCATCGACGAGCATAGTTTCCAAGGCATTACAGACCCCAGGATTTTGTGTCTTGGCATTAATGATGATAGGAATGGCCTTTGCGTAATCCGCATCTCGATCAATAAAAGCGTGGCACATTCCTGTTCCTGTTTCAATCACCGGCACGGTGGCATTCTGCACCACGGTTTGAATCAGCCCAGCTCCCCCTCTGGGAATAATGACATCCACATAATCGTTCATACGCATTAGTTGCTGAACCCATTCCCGATTTGTTTCTGTAATAAGTTGAATACTTCCGGACGGCAAGCCACTCTTTTCAGCAGCTTCTGCAATTACTCTAGCCAAGACTTTATTACTTTCTAAGGCCTCAGATCCCCCCCTCAGGATCACAACATTACCTGATTTCAAACACAAGGCAGCCGCATCGACTGTCACATTAGGTCTTGCTTCATAGATCATCGCCACAACCCCTAGAGGTACACGAGTCTGCTGGATACAAAGTCCATTTGGACGGGTCCATACTTCTCCTTCTCCCACGGGATCTCTTAAAGCAACCACGTCTTTAAGGGATTGACTAATTTGCGCAATGCTCGCCGAGGTCAGCCTTAAACGATTGACAAGACTTTTCTTAAGTCCTTTCTCTTCTGCTGCCTGAACATCTAAGTTGTTAGCTTTGAGTATTTCTTGTTCATGATTTATGAGGGCTTCTGACATGGCAAGCAGAGCATTATTTTTTGATTCTGTGCTTGCAAAAGCCAATAGGCGAGCCGCATGCTTGGCTCTACGCCCAATCTCAAGTAATTCTGGGTGAAACACCACAATCCCCTCCCATCAATGGTTTATTATAATATATCTGCTTTCTCGTTCTTTAGCAAAACTCTCAATGAATTAGATCATCTTCCTCAATACCTTAACTTTTTGCGCTTTTCATAGATCAAGGAAAAATGGTAACGCCAAGTCTTCTTAATCTGTCAGTCACAGCAGACTACCAGCAAAATAGTTTAGTTCATTATACCAGAAATTAGAATCTATGTAATCAAAAAGACCTCAATAAGCTTCAAAGCCATTGAGGTCAAAATGTGTAAATCCAATAGTTATCACGACTAAGCAAGTAGACATGGCTGCCAGGGGCTCTCGCCTTTCATGGAGATGGTCCCTTCGCCATCACGGCACCTTGCCATCCATGGCGGTGCTCTAATCTCGAACATCCTTGTTCGAGTCATGGCTACAGGGACACTCGGCCATCCTTGGCCAGCGCTCAAACTTCTGACATTTTTGTTCGCGTCATGGCCGTCAAGCAATAGCAGCGCTAAATCCCTGAATTAAAGTTAAGCTAAACTTCAGATGGAGTTAAAACTCTAGCTCCACCTGAAGTAAACATTCCCCTATCCTCCTGCCATTAGGTGGATGGCCTTCACTTCATCTCCGTCCTGGATAATCGTCGAAGAATAATCCTCTGGGGAAATAATTTTGGAATTGATATAGACAATAATCCGTGGATAGGTATAAGTCTTAAGCTTTAAAAGTTCTTGCACCGTAAGCTCTTCCTGCCATTCGCAATCCCTGTTATTTAACTTAATCAAGTTATCACCTACACATGTTTATTAACGACTTCTAGGAGTTCTGGTAAATCCATTCCTAAATCCCGAAGTCTTTCGACCGTCGGTACTCCGTCCATTGTCCAACCCCGACGTTTGTAGACTGCGTCTGTGAGCTTTTCATATTGGCTTTCGCGATACGCTCTCATGACCTTAATCTTTTCTGCAGTCGATTTGCCTGTTGTATCGTAGTTCAGAAGCTCGTTGAGTTGCTTATCATAACGCTCATGCCTGGACTCATATTCCTCCACAGTCACAGGCCCCATAGCTCTGTAAGGAAGTTTGTCATGAACCCGTTTGCCGTAACCCATCCGGATGTTGAAAATTCTCTGGAAATTGTAGACCCTCTCAGATTGACGGATGAGTTCATATTTGTCAATAGCATTACCGGTAACCGCGTTATATATGTCGACATAATTTTGAACATGCTCTGGTATCTTTGCGGGCTCGTCAGTTAACTTGTTATCAGCGGGTGCAATATCATTCCAGGGCAGTTTGCAGAGACCGTTTAAACCGAACCAAGTTCTAAACATGGGGTAATAGTGGAGGGCTTCTGCCTTATCTTCGAAGGTTGGAATCTGGTTATTTACCATATCCATGAAGATCAACCAGGCTTCATCGTGCTGTGGGCCTTTGTTAGTCAGGCCGTATCCTCCTTGTTGCGCTAAAGATTCCTTGGGCAAATACTCGGAAAATTCGAGGCCCTTTTGTTCCATACCTATGTCAAAGAGGAACTGCGGATCCGCTCCATATTCCTTGGCAAAGAAGGCCTTCATTTTACGGATTCCCATGCCAGCAATCTTGCCAAAGCCCACTCCCTTAGACATCTGGTGAATAAGTTCAAAGGATGCCTCTGTATTGCCAAAGGTAAGTTCTAAACCCCCAGTTCGTTCTTTATTCAGAATTCCGTTTTCGTAGCATTCCATAACAAAGGCCGTCAGAGTAGCATAGGAGATCGTATCAATGCCATAGGTGTCACAGTAAAAGTTCAACTCCAATATGGCATCCGGATCGAAGATACCACAGTTTGAACCCAGACCAGCAGCGTTTTCATATTCAGGACCGTCGATGGTAACCTTTTGACCTTTATAAGGGCCCGTTTTCAGTTCAAATTGGTCAGCGGCTTTAGCACAGGCCATACTGCATCCATGCCAGCAGCCATCCGGGGAATTCTGGGTTACTTTGGAGATGAAAACATCAGAGGATATTTTGAAGGTATCCTTGTGAGCACCAAATTTATAATTGTGAGTCGGCAAAAGATCATACTGGTCCATGACTTCAATTATATTCGCTGTGCCAATTTTACGCATGCGGTTTTGAGAGTTATCCAGATCGTGAATTTCTTTATGCAGCTTGATACCCGTTTTATTTAAGGTAAGCTGGTCAACGGGATGGTTTAGGTTGCCCTTTACCCCTGGGCATTTTATAACCACGGCCTTGATATGTTTGTCTCTAAAAACTGTCCCAATGCCGCCTCTGCCGGCTTGCTTTAAACGGATACCTTTCCGGCGCACATCATAGAAGGTAAAGTTTAAAAGCCCAATATTCGTATGCTCGGCAGCCGTCCCGGTAGAGATCACGGCGATATTCCGTTTGTCTTCTTCGTTCTCGGCATACTTTTCAGTCAGCTGTTCACCCAGAATATGGGTGTCCAAGTTCCCACCTGGTGCTGCTTCTTCAAGGGTGATCGTTCCCTTTTTGCCGTCAATGAAAATGATGACATCCTTGTCTGCTTTGCCCTGAAGTTCGAGGGCATCGAAACCGACAAATTTAAGGAAGGGACCAAAATATCCACCAGCATTGCTGTCGATGGGCATATTGGTCAATGGGGATAATGTCACAACCAGTGATTTTCCGGAACCAGGATATTGAGTAATTCCGCCAATCGGTCCACTTGAAATAATGATTTCGTTTTCCGGGTCATTCCACTTCGTGGATTCAGTCACTGCCTGCCACAAGTAATAGAGCCCAAAGCCCTTACCGCCAATGAACTTGTCTTTCATCAAAGGGGTAACGGGCTTTTCTTTGATTTCATGGTTACCGACATTGATATAAAGAGTGCGGTCGGTATACCCTTTGTCGATAGCACCTAAATCATAGTTATATTCTTTTAGTAATTTATGGCCCGCTTGATTGTTTTCTAGATCCATATTATTTCCCCCTAAGCTTCTTCCGAACTATAAATCGCATGGGTTGGGCAGATTTTAGCACACTGGCCACAAGCAATACATTTAAAAGGTTCCAACAGATCCCCTTGCATTTTCATGGCAAGCTCCGGGCAGAAACCGACACACATAAAGCAACCGACACAGACTTTTTTATTGATTCGCACGACGCCATATTTATCTCGAGAAATTGCCGCTACGGAACAAATATCCATACATTCACCACATTGGTTACACACCGTGATCTTCTTATCCTCGACTTGAATACAGGATTTTTCTCGATTCGTTTCTTTAAAGTAGGTTTTAGAACAGACTTCCTCGCATTCTCCACAGCCTATGCATAAGGATTCATTCTTTGTTAAAAGTTTCAAGTTTTCCACCTCCGTATGACTAGCGAACTCACTTCGCTCGGTGATTCAATTTAATGATTAGACCACTGCAGATTCAAGTACCAAGTTTCCCGCTCGGAAGCGGTCCAAACCAAATCGTTCAATGGGCATAAAACACTCTTGCCCGAGAATCTTCTGAACCAAAAGAACTGCCGTCTGGGGTGCAACCATGAAACCATGACCACTAAAACCGGCCGCCACCCACATCCCTTTGGCCTCTGGAACCTCATCCAAAATCGGATTAGCATCCGGGCTCATATCATAAAGACCAGACCACTGTCGGACGACACGTAGGTTCTTTAAGAGAGGCAAAACAGTCGTTGCCTGACGAGCAACATCCTCTAAAAACTCCCAGCTGGAATTAATGTTAAAATCTTTAGGTTCATTGGGATCCCCTACACCCATTATAAAACTGCCGTGTGGGGTCTGCTGACAGTATAAACGATGATGGAGAGAGATAACCATGGGTCCCTGGCAAGGTTCAACCGGTTCGGTCACTAAAGCCTGGTGGCGTTGGGGATAGAGGGGCAGTTCAAAACCGACCATATTGCAGATTGTACCCGCCGCATAACCGCTGGCATTTATCACGAGGGAGGCAGCGATATCCCCTTTAGAAGTCTGAACTGAGGTAACTATACCTTTTTCCCTTTTTATGCCAGTTACGGAAGTATAGGTTTCAAATTTAACTCCCAGCCGACTGGCTGCTTTATAGTAGGCATCCACCACATGAAATGGATTGGCATGTCCGTCCGAATGACAGAACGTAGCACCGATTAGTCCATTAAGGTTTAGATGGGGCACAATCTCTTGAGCTTCTTGAGGAGTAATCATTTTCGTCGGAATTCCTAGACTATGCTGGACGGCAACATTCTTTTTATACTGGTTCCATTCGGCTTGCGTATGGGAAACCATCAGGTAGCCGCCTTGCTTAAATTCAATATCCATATCATATTCAAGTTCTTCGTTCATACCCTCAAAACGTTTCACACTGTCCCGGGCAAGAATAGCGTTGGTTTCGGTTCCCCACTGTTGGCGAACTCCTGCACCACACCGACCTGTTGCTCCAGAAGAAAGATACTGCTTTTCAATGACCACAATATCCTTTACCCCACGGACGGCCAGTTCATAGGCCACTGCGCAGCCTATAATCCCGCCCCCGATAATCACAACATTAGCTACTTTTTGCAATTCACTCACCCCCCGCAAAGGTTCCCAGTTTCACTGGCTTCACCGGTGCACGGAAGGTAGGCATCAAAACATCTCCTACAGGAATTCCGTAAACCTTGGCTAGTTCCTGGGCAATCAACATCCGGCAGGTACGGCCCTGGCAAGGACCCATTCCTGCACGGATAACACGTTTAATCTCATCAATGGTACGGTAACCTTGGCTGATTAGTGATTTAACTTCGTCTAGGGTGATATCCTCACATCGGCAGACGATGGTTTCTTTAGCTGCATGTCTAACCCCTCCCAAGCGAATACCTCGTACATCCATAACCAAATCTTTGGGTACGACCAACCAAATAGTATAGGTCTTATTTTTCTGACCACCCGACTGAACTTTATGGACTTCAAAGCTGCCGAGTTCTTCACCAGCCCTATTTAAACCAACCACTTTTTCACCAACTTGAGGAACTGGAGCATATTCATAAGGAATCCTAACAATGGCTTCTTTATCGCTGTAGGAAGCGTCCACGATGAAGATGGCCAGCCCTGGGCAGCGACTAAGGCAGACACCACAGCCGTTACAGTTATTAAAGTCTAGTTTTGGCAGGTTATTTATATCCTCCATGGGCTGAATTGCCCCTTGCTTGCAGGCTTCCGTACAAGGATTGCACGGAATCTCCTGGAAGCATTCAATGATGGCTACGGGACCTTTTATAAGTCGTTCTTCGGAAGGAGAAACAGTTTTTATGTCCTCAGCTGTCGGAACTCCAGTCTTGTTTAGCATGCCGCTCCCCCCTTGTCCATTAGTTTCATAATCCCCTTCACTGTCTTTTGTCCTGCAGGCCCGGCGCGAAGTTCACTTAACTCTGCCAAGGCATCCGCTTGAAGCTTCGGCGCCACATCCTTGCCATGCCCCAGACTGTAGGCAGCGCAAATACCTGCTAAACGACCTTCTACCATAGCTGAGCTGGCTTCTTCAACTCCACTCACGTCCCCTGCGACATAAAGTCCCAGACGAGTCGTTTCCAAATATTTATTTCTAATCGGCACATGTCCGGAAAGCTCCGGAACATACTTCATCTGGCAGTCCGCTTGGAAACAGAGCTCGGTGAGGGGGCTTAAACCTACGGCTAGACAGATGACATCCACTTTAAGATCTTGTTCAGTCCCAGGAATCGGCTGCCACTTCTCGTCGAGCTTACAGATAATGGCCCCTTCAACGCTATCCTGACCGTAAGCTTCGGTAATAGTATGAGAGGTTAAAATAGGGACTCCAGCCCGTCGAATCTTGGCAGCATGCACCAGATAACCGCCAATGGTTGGCGAAGCTTCAATAATCCCAGCGACTTCTACCCCTGCCTGCATTAATTGGTAAGAGACTATTAGGCCAATATTGCCGGCACCGATCATGAGCACCCGTTGTCCGGGGACAATACCATGCACATTCATCAGGGTTTGAACAGCTCCTGCCCCATAAATACCGGGCAAATCATTATTAGGAAAAGCAATCATTTTTTCGGAAGCGCCTGTGGCTACTATAATTTTCTCCGGATTGATTTTAAGGTGTTTACCTTGTCCTTCAGCGGTGACCACACCGTCTTCATAAATCCCCAGAGCGGTTGTCTCGGTCCAGACTTCAACCTTAGGGTTGTTTGCACATTGCTCAATAAGCAAATTGCCAATCTGGTAACCACGGTCACCAGCATACTGCTTTTTTGAACCGAAGAATTTATGGGTCTGCTTGACCAATTGACCGCCGGGTTTATCGTCCCGCTCTAAAAGCAGCACGCTGGCACCTAAATCAGCAGCCGCGGAGGCGGCACTCAGACCGGCTGGTCCGCCACCTATGATGAGGATCTCTATCTCTTTCACCTTAGGCACCCCTTTCCTTGCTGAGTTTCTACCCTCATGCCGGACTTCAGTTTTTCCACACAGATTCTGACATTGGGCTCGCCGTCAACAACCATTAGGCAGGAAGAACAATTTCCGATGGCACAAAACAGACCTCGCGGACGGTGCATGGTTTGGCTGTGGCCCAAAACTCTAACCCCTACAGCATGCAAAGCCGCTGCAATGGTCTCTCCTTCATAGCCCTTAAGTTCCTGCCCGTCGAAGGAAAAGGAAACCTCTTCCCCACGTTGAAATTCTAAAATTGGATGCTCGGTGATTCGCATTAAAAACTCACTCTCCCCAGTTATGTAAGTATCTTATCTCTTATCCAGCATAGTTGGTAATCCATAAAGCCCTATCCAAGAACTAGCGTTGCAATTTCCATTCCAAATTTTCTATTAAGACTGCTGTGACTACAAAAAAATCAATAGCCCTTGTCAAAAGAAAAGATCTCCTGTTTGATTGTTGAATAAGTGGGAAAATTTAGGGTATGCGCAAGATTTATTAATGAAATTTCGTTTTACAAAAGCTATTAAACTTAGCCAACTAGAAGCTGTATCTAATGAGTAACGAAAAAAACTCCCCAAAGGGAGTTAGAATTTTTTTCATATTAGTCACTGTATTAGTCAAAAGGCAACTATTAATCTGTTCAATTATCCGACACATGTCTAAATACTTGACACTTATATTATTTTCTTCATTACAATGTTAATTATTTACTATCCAAACAGAACCTCACCCGTTAATTCTTAATGGATCTAACCCTTCCAACTTCACTTCCTATTGCTACAGCTAACACTGAAACAATTACTGAGGAATAGAAAATTAGTTTTGCAAAATATAAACTGTTGAACTTAATGAGATAAAAAAATGGATACCCCCATAAAGCCAAGGTCGGTGGTAACATTCCAAACCGTCCTGACATGTAAATAAAACTAAAGAATATGCCACCTATCGATCCAATTATACCTACTAAAACTCCATTTACCAATCCTAACTTGATATGCCACCCATAGAAAAACCAAGCTAAAATGAAAGAGGCAGAAAATAAAACTTCAATTAGGCTGTTATCAGTTATGAGTCCGAGAAGTCCGGAAGCAACATTAAATATTATTGTTAATAATAACAACATAAGTCCCTTTTTGAGAAACTTCATAATAGATAACCTCCTGATATATAAGGTGCTGGGCCAGCGAGAATTGACGTACAGGAAAAAACGGCACTGGCAAAACTCTCACCAGAACAGCAATTTGTGTATACCGCTAAAGTTGACAAAAAAACGAGTTGAAGAAACTCCCTAGGATTCAATAAAAAGGGGAGTTAGTACAAATTGAGTTTCTTGATTTTATAGTATAAAGTGCTGCGCGGTACTCCTAATTTTCTGGCTGTTTTAGATTTGTCCCCACTACAATCTTCCAGGGCTTGGAGGATAATTTCCCGTTCTGCACGATCCGTAATGTCGGTGAGAGTAGAATCCGGATCAGAGATCGCATGGATATATTTCTGAAAGCCAATAGTTTCTGGTAAATGATCCTCCATGATCAAATCCTCCTCAGCGAGAATGACCATGCGTTCCACCACATTTCTCAATTCTCGAACATTTCCCGGCCAGAGATAATTGAGCAGGGATGGCATCACCTCCGGAGAAATCTGAACAAGCTCACGACCCTGTTGCAAACAAAATTCGCGAATAAAAAGATAAACCAGATCTAGGATATCCTCTTTACGCTGGCGTAGGGGGGGAATCTCTATGCCTACGACATTTATCCGGTAATAGAGGTCTTTCCGAAAAGTACCTTCGCGAATCATTTGTTCTAAGTCCCGATGAGTAGCAGCTATGACACGCACATCCACTTCCACTAGGTCATTGCCCCCAACCCTATAAAAACACTTATTCTGGAGGACTCGGAGAAGCTTTACCTGCATCTCAAGCGGCATTTCCCCTATTTCATCCAGAAAGACCGTTCCTTTGTGAGCGGCTTCAAATTTACCTTGTCTCCCTTGACGGTCGGCCCCGGTAAAGGCGCCAGGCTGGTAGCCAAATAACTCGCTTTCAAAAAGGGATACCGGAATAGCCCCACAGTTAATAACCACAAAGGGATGGTTATGTCGAGAACTCTCCTCATGAATAGCCTCTGCAAACAGCTCTTTTCCGGTGCCACTCTCACCACGAATCATCACGGCGGCATTTGTATTAGCCACCCGTCGAGCTAGACTGACGGTTTTCAGAAGTCCTTTGCTATGTCCGGCAATCTTTCTAAAGGCGCTATCTGGCCGATGTATCTTGGTGATCTCCTTCTTAAGCTGTCGCACTTCAGAACTCGCTTTGGACAGTTCATTGTGCAAAAGAACGATTTCCGTAATGTCTTTTTCTGCACAGACGCTGCCTATAACCTCATCCCCGTTGGTAATTGACGAGGCATTGATCAAAACATGAGTTCCGGGAAGTGGTTGATGATAATTTTCACGAATCATTTTCTTTTTCGGCAAATCTGTATTAATGACATGGGTAACGACCAGACTGGAAAAGAAATTCTGGATATCTTTCCCAACAATAGTTTTCCCAGCAATCCCATAAAGATCTTCCGCTTTTTTATTCCAACCGATGACCGTATTGGTTTGATCGATGACCGTGACGGCATCATTGACCGTATCCATAAGAATCGACATTGAACTGCTCAATCGCCTGATTTCCTCCCACATTACAGTGGGCAACATAGACGGATCTATAACCCCTTGGGGAACTTTGCCTTGATCCAGAAGGACCGCGGTTTCCCCCGGATGGAGTTTTATAGCGTCCATCAACTCCTGGAAGGTCCCTGAAAGTGGGAACGAAAAACCCACCAGCGTCCCTTCGAGGCCCTGACCCGCCTTCAAGGGAAATATCACCTGCCAGGCTTCAGCATTATCCGATTGAAGTAACGCAACCGGTTTAGGTTTCATTTTAACATATATTTCCTGCCACTTCGCAGCAGATTCGATCGTTGTCACTGGTTTAATCATTACATCTTCCAGTTTCCAAACATCACTGAAAGCTCTAAACAACACTTTACCCCCATCCTAGCAGTTCTATCATTTACCTAACATTACCTAACATTTAACAAATCTTCAGCCCATCATGAGACTCCTGCTTTTCGTGGGAGTCTACCCCGTACTCTCCATTAAAATCTATAATATTCCTTTGATATTGGGGCTTATGTTCTCCATTGATTAGTTTAAAAAAAGTGCAATTGAATCTTTACTTTCAATTGCACTTAATTATAACATTTTTACGAGTTTTATACTGCCCTAGTTTTGAAAAACGAATTACAACAACTAGATTCTCATATCGATGAAATCATCTTTTCTCCATCAAACATGGGGTTCATAATCGACTAGATTTTTTAGAATCGGCATCTGCCCACATACTTGGCAATTTGTCCGAGTTGTGATCTCTATTTTTCTAAAGTCCATATCCAAAGCATCAAATACTAACAATTTTCCAGTTAAGAGTTCTCCGATCCCCAGTAGATATTTGATAGCCTCTGTTGCCTGAATACTACCGATGATCCCTGGAATAACACCTAGTACGCCTTTCTCTTCACTAGTAGGTAATGCTTTAGTTGGGGGGGGATTTAAGAATACACATCGGTAGCAAGGGCCTCGGCCCGGAACATAGGTCATCGTCTGTCCGCTAAATTGCATGATTCCCCCATGAGAAAAAGGCTTTTGTAAAAGTACACAGGCATCGTTGATTAGAAATTTTGCTGAGAAATTATCCGTGGCATCGATCACGAAATCATAGTCTCTATCCCTAATAATATCCGTTATATTTGCTGAACTAACCCATTCTTGATATGTGACAACATCCACGTCCAAGTTCAACTCTTCGATGGTTTCTTTTCCCGATCTGACTTTAGGTCTTCCAATATCTTTATTAGAGTGGATGATTTGACGCTGTAGATTGGATAATTCAACAATATCTGGATCGACTAACCCGATTGTTCCTATCCCCGCAGCCGCAAGATACAAAGCAACCGGTGAACCGAGCCCCCCCGTACCAATTATAAGTACCTTTGAGTTTAACAATTCTAATTGCCCTTGAGGGCCTACTTCTTTTAAGATAATGTGTCTCGCGTATCTTTCTCGTTGCTCTTTTGTCAATTCCATGTCTCTGCTACTCCCCCTCACCCAGGATGACCTCATCACCTTCACCCTTATCTCCAAACTATACACTTTAACACAGTTTGCAGCAAGTTCCAGATTGATGAAGGAGTTCTGTTC
>DOPS01000314.1:0-61618 GCA_003512645.1 Desulfosporosinus sp. | reverse complement strand
TCAAAAGAGAAGGAAACGATATAACCATAGGCTTAACCGATTACGGGCAATACATCAGGGGAGATATTTTGTTCTTGAGTTTGCCGGTATCCGGTACTCAGGTGAAGGCAGGAGAGGCCGTAGGTTCTCTGGAAACGGGAAAATGGGTCGGGCGTTTTTATGCTCCCCAGGCAGGGGAAATCTGTGCCGTGAACAAGGAGGTTCTGGGAAACACACGCTTGATTAATCAAGATCCCTATGGGCACGGTTGGCTCTTTAAAATAAAAACTCATTCCTCTGAAGGGCAAATGCTTATGACCGTAGAGCAACTCAAGGAATGGTTAGACCTGGAGTTAGAGAGGGAGAAGGCCTGTGATGTCTAACACTCACGCTTATCGTTCCCAGGGTGAACTTACCCAGGAGATCGAGGATATGGGTTTAGAAAGTCCGGATGTTATCCAAACGAGTCTTGCGGCCGCGATGACACTCGGTTTAAAGGGCGGTATTTTTTATCGCAATGCCCGGCTCACCTGCTTAAACTTGCTCCTGACTTATCAAGAGGGCTGTCAGGGACGCTGCGGTTATTGTGGTTTGGAACAAAAACGTTCAGAAAAAACCAAAGGGACAACGTTCATCCGAGTTGCTTGGCCCACCTACTCCTTTGATCTCATTCTCGAACGGGCGAAACAATATCAAAACTCTTTGAAACGAATTTGCCTATCCATGATTACCCATAAGAGAGCCTTTGAGGATTCGTTAAAGCTTGTATCCCGTTTACACAGTGAAGTCAATTTGCCGATTAGTATTCTTTGTGCCCCGACGCTGATCCACAAGACGGAAGACCTGCAAAAACTCAAAGAGGCTGGTGCCGATCAACTTGGGGTGTCGATTGACACAGCTACCGCAGAAATCTTCCAAAAATACCGAGGAAAAGGTGTACGGGGACCTCATCGCTGGGATCATTACTGGGAGATTTTAAGAAAGGGGGTTGATGTTTTTGGACAAGGCCAGGTCAGTGTTCATCTTATTGTCGGCCTGGGAGAAAGCGAACAAGAGATGGTCATGGCTTTTCAGCAAGTACACGATTTAGGCGCGGTGGGTCATCTGTTTTCGTTCTATCCCGAACCGGGGAGTGCTCTGGCTGAGAAAGCGGCACCCTCCATTGGTCAATACCGCCGTATGCAATTAGCCCGCTATGTAATTATGAATGATTTTGCGAGTGCCAAAACTATGTGCTTTAATAGTTCTAAACAAGTTTATGATTTTGGGATGGATGTCGAACCTTTTGTCGCTTCCGGCCAACCTTTTCGTACGTCCGGCTGTCCCGGGCATGATGGAGAAACTGCCTGTAATCGACCCTATGGCAATGAACGCCCCGGTATTACCCTGGCCAATTATCCTTTTGTTCCTAATATAGGAGATGTGGAGCAGATAAGGGGTGAACTTTACGCCGGGCTCATGGAGGGTGTTGAACAATTGTGAATTCACTAAAGTGCTCCGAACTTCGCCAAAAGAATGAAGAGAAGATGATCGGGAAGACAATTATTGAAGGTTGGACGGAATTTGATCAAAGTGCAAATTTACCTAATCTGCTAAAAGAAGCCTGGAACCTGCGCCGGAAAACCTTCCCTGATTTCATCCACTTTGCAGTTCCCGGCGGAAGGCACTATGACGGTAAGAACTTTAGCAATTCAGGACGATTCCTCAATGTAAGCATCACGGGAGCCTCCTGTGCTCTTCAATGTGACCATTGTCAGGGAAAAATGCTGAAGGGAATGATTCCAGCTCCAACACCGGAAAAACTACAGGAACTGGGAACCAACCTGCGGAAAAAAGGAGTTACAGGGCTTCTTATAACTGGAGGATGTAATCATAAGGGCCAGGTCCCCCTTAAGCCTTTTTTGTCGGCTTTAACTTATCTAAAATCCCTGAACTTCACGATTCATGTGCATACCGGCTTAGCAGATAAGGAAACAGCTGTTGGGTTGAAACAGGCTGGAGTTGATAAAGTTTTTCTGGATATGATCGCTGATGCCGCTACAATTCGTAAGGTTTATCATCTTGACCGTAAGCCTAGTGCCTTTAGAGATGCTTTAGAAATTCTGCTAGCTGAGGATTTAGATGTCGTCCCGCATGTGGTTCTCGGCTTAAACTACGGGAAAATCATGGGAGAAGAAAACCTTATTCAAACGTTGAGTGATTATCTCTTGGAAACGTTGGTGTTGGTTGCTTTACGAGCTGTGCCTGGTACTCTGATGGGCGGAGTTATTGGACCGGATCCGGCTGAGATCATCAGGATAACCGCTCAAACTCGTCTCTTGAATCCCTTGCTTAAAATTAGTTTTGGTTGTGCTCGACCCTATACTCAAAAGGCTTGGTTGGAGAGAGGGCTCATAGCGGCGGGAGTTAATACGTTGGCCTTTCCACTTGATGAAACCATAGACTTCGCTTTAACGAATGGTTTGAAACCTGTCATGAGTGAGATGTGTTGTGGTGGGCTGTAGGGGAAAAGCGGAAAGAACTAAAGGGGGAGTAATTATAATGCCGATTGAACTATTTGATCAGATAGCTGAAGATTATGACAATTGGTACGAAACAGACATAGGACGAGTAGCCGATCAAGTAGAGCGGGACCTGGCCGTTCAGTTCTTTCAACCATCAGGTCCCATGTTATTAGAAATTGGGTGTGGAACCGGACAATACACCACTAAGCTAGCGGAACAGGGGTATAATATTACGGCTGTTGATATATCTGAAAAAATGATGGCACGAGCGCGAGAAAAAATTGTGAACTTAGGATATCAGGTTAAGTGGCTCAATGCGGATATCACTCAAATTATAGATCAACTTGAGCAATATCATAGTATTCTTTCGATGAGTGCTTTCGAGTTTATTCCAAATCCGGAGGAAATTTTAGCTAGATTATTTGAGCATATAGAGCCCAAAGGATGTCTGGTGATTGGAGTGATTGCGGGAGAATCTCCCTGGAGCGAGTTCTATGGTAGGAAAGCTAATACGAAACCTGAATCCGTTTTTGCCCATGCACGGTTTTACACGGAATCCGAAATTCGTCAATGGAAGGTAGGCGGACGGCTTAAAATTGGCAAAGCACTTTATTTTCCGCCTGAGGTGTCTTCGGTAGAACGAGCTTTAACAATGGAAAAGCAAAAAAATACGAACCCTAGTTTTATGGTCGCCAAGTGGGTAAAAGAATGATCGTTGGATATCTGAAAAATGAGAGACGCAAATATTATTTTGTGGCTCTCTTTTATTTATTGATCATTGCCATAAGGAAAAGGAAGCATGAGAACCGTCCCCTTTGCTCCTACGTGACAGGAAAAGTTAGTTGTGGTACATTTAAGCAAGAACCGATGATTGAGGAGTGGTATTAATGAATCAAGAAGTGATTATGTATACGGTACCTCTTTGACCCCACTGTTTTCGCGCTAAGCGATTCCTTTCGGGTAAAGGGATTTTGTTTACAGAGAAAAATATTCTAGTTCCTAAGCACTTAAAAGAAATGAGAAAGGTGACCGATGCTATCGGAGTTCCCGTAACCATTGTGGGGGAACGGACTCTGACCCGCTTCTCGTCTGCTGAATACGAGGAGGTCTTCAAAAATTACTAAGCCANNAAGGCCTTCCTGGAACTGGAAGGAAAGCCTTTAGTAGAGCGGAGTCTAACTGTCTTACAAACAGTGTTTACTGAAGTTTTAATTAGCAGCAACAAGCCTGAATTGTATGCAGGCTATGGAGTACCCGTCTTTCAAGACGAGATTCTTGAGCGAGGCCCTTTAGAAGGGCTCTATCAAGGTTTGAAATCGGCAACCAATGAGTGGGTTTTTTTTGTGGCTTGTGATATGCCCTTTTTGAGAGCGGAGATGATCCGTTTTCTGTTTACTCGGATTTCAAAGTATGACGCCGTTGTCCCAAAGCTACAATCCGGCCTTCACCCTCTGCATGCCTATTATCATCAACGTTGCCTTCCGTCTATCAAAAAAAATCTTGAGGCAGATCGCCTCAAGATCATAGATTTTTACTCGTCTTGTGCCGTACGGTATGTGGAAGAAACGGAACTTGAGGGGTTTTCTGATTTGAGCAGAGTCTTTTGTAACGTGAATACACCAGACGATTGGTCGGCGATTCTTAATTACTAATCCGATCATGACAAGTATAAATATTTAGGCGGCGATCCCTTGCAAACCCCACGACAGTGATGTTCAAAGCGTTCGCCTGAGAAAGGGCCATATCCGTCGGCGCACCACGAGCGATCAGGATGGGCACTTTCATTTTGGCAACCTTAAGCAGGATTTCCGAGGAGACTCGGCCACTGAAGAAAATGACATGGTTTTCAAGACTAATACGAGAGCGAAAGGCACTTCCACTGAGTTTATCAAAGACATTATGTCTACCGATATCGTAGCTTGTCAGGACAATCTCACCTTGATTCCCAACTCCGCCGCTATGGATACCACCCGTCTCTTGAAAGAGTGGAAGATAAGATTCCAAGTACTTTGCATATTCATACGCTTCTTGGAGTAAGATGCTATAGGTTGACGTGATCGGTTTAACCATAAGTGCATCATTGGCATAACAGAATGAAGCTCTACTTTTACCGCAACAAGCGGAAACAAATCGTTTACTCATGAGTTCTTTTTGCAAAAGACAAGGTTTTCCTTCCACCCAAACCAAGTGGTCAACCGGATCGTGGCGAATTTCATAGACATCCTCAGGAACCTGTATAAAGCCTTCATTGATCAGAAAGCCAAAAGTAAGTTCTTCAGTTTGAGAGGGGGAGCATAAAAGGGTAGCGATCTCCTCACGGTTATAATGGATGGTTAAAGGGACTTCTCGGACCACAGTGTCCTGCAACCACTCAAGCTTTGGCCCATGGGCTTTAAGAATGGAATGGGTAACCGTTTCGTTCGACATGATACCTCCTTGAAGCATTTCTTTCCTCTAGTGTACAATAATTTAAGGTAAACCTGAATCATTTTTTGAAAAATAAGAAAAAATAAACGTATAATAATTGATGTGAAAAAAAAGGAATTCAACTATTAATCACGAACTTATCTCTATAAGGTTAAATTGAATCGTCTCGCTCCGAAGCTGGATCCCCTAAAGCTTAGGCTATGGTGACCAGACTAGTGTCGAAAGACACTCGGGTATTATGGGAAACTGTAATATCTCCTGCTGGAAAGGAGTCTGTCGACAGGTGGATTAGATTCCCCGGTTGTTTACAGACCGCGGGTTTTTTTGTTTACCCAAATTTAGTCTTGAAAAGAGGAGTGGCAATGCAGGATCAATTTCTTAGGAAAATTGACTATCTTAGAATTTCTGTAACGGATCGATGCAATCTGCGCTGTAAATACTGTATGCCCGCAGATGGAGTTCAATGGATGCCTCATGAGTTGATTCTTTCTTTCGAAGAAATACTAAGGCTCATGAAGATAAGCACGCAATTAGGATTCCGTCGATTCCGTATCACAGGAGGAGAACCCTTAGTTCGCAAGGAGATCTTAGAATTTCTACGNNCGCGTTAATATTAGTTTGGATACCATGGATCCGAAGCGCTTTTCTGAAAATACTCGAGGTGGAGATGTTTCGAAAGTGATTCAAGGCATTTTCCGATCACTCGAAGCAGGTCTGAATCCGGTGAAAATCAATGTCGTGGTTGTCAGAGATTTTAATACGGAAGAGTTGCCTAATTTCCTGACCTTAGCTAAGCAATACCCGTTGCATATCCGATTCATTGAACTCATGCCGATTGGAGTCAGTTCAGACCATCGGACGGAGTTCGTCCCCATATCGGAAATGAAAGAACGTTTAGGGATCCATCATGAGGTTCCTACCCAAGAGATACTTGGGGGCGGGCCGGCAGAGTATTTTCGACCGAAAGGATATAAAGGGAGTGTCGGATTTATCAGTGCTCTAAGCCGTCATTTTTGCGATTCGTGCAATCGGGTGCGTTTAACAGCGGATGGGAAACTACGTCCGTGTTTGCATAGTAAACATGAAGTTGATTTGCGTGAGCCTTTGCGAAAGAATAGTTCGGACTCGGATATTATGAAGCTGTTTGCGCAAGCAGTTTGGCATAAACCCGCAGAACATCATATGAATAACGAAGCGTGGCAAGATACGCGTGTCATGTCTCAGATCGGAGGGTAAGCAGTGGATTTAACACATTTTGATGAAGAAGGACGCGCCCGGATGGTGGATGTAAGTGACAAAGCAGAAACAGCGAGGGTTGCGGTTGCTCAGGGTAAAGTACTAATGAAGCCAGAGACACTGGAACGCATTCGTTCAGGCCTTATCGCCAAAGGAGATGTTTTGGCAGTCGCGCAAGTGGCGGGAATTATGGCAGCAAAACAAACCTCCCAATTGATTCCTATGTGCCATCCGTTAGCGATCACTGGGGCAAAACTTAATTTTAAATTAGTAGAACCGGGTGAAATTGATATCGAAGCTAGTGTCAAGGTCCATGGGAAGACTGGGGTAGAAATGGAGGCCCTCACAGCGGTTAGTGTTGCCGCCTTAACCATTTATGATATGTGTAAAGCCATTGATAAAACAATGACGATTGGAGATATTTATCTGGTTGAGAAGCTTGGGGGAAAGAGCGGACATTATCGAAGTTCGAGGTTCGAGGCTCGAGGTTCGAAGGTTGAAGAATGACCAAAAGGCTTAGCGCCGTGCCCCTGGCTTTAGCCATGGGTAGATTCAGTGGGGGGAGTAAGCTTTTCCAAATATTGAATGAGATGAAAGTGAGGCATATTAGATGGGGAAAATAGTCGCTGTTTGTACGAGCGAGAAAAAAGGAATGCGCAAGAAGAACGTAGGAGAAGGGATCTTAAAAGTCAATTTTGGTCTTGAAGGGGATGCGCATGGTGGAGATTGGCATCGGATGGTGAGCTTACTCTCCATGGAGAGCATCAAGAAGATGACGGACAAAGGGTTGGACGTTGGTCCAGGGGACTTTGCAGAAAATTTGACGACTGAAGGCTTGGAATTATTTACTCTTCCGATTGGAACTAAGCTTAAAATCGGAGAAACTAGTATTGGCGAGGTGACACAAATCGGTAAAGAATGTCACACGAAGTGTGCGATCTTCTATCAGGCTGGGGACTGTGTTATGCCGAAAGAAGGGATTTTTATCCGGTTGTTGGAAGGCGGAACGGTTCGCGTAGGAGACGATATTGAGGTGATGTCTTGATGATGCAAGTGGGGGTAATTACTGCAAGTGACAAAGGATCGCGAGGAGAAAGGGAGGATCTATCTGGTCCCACCCTCGCCAAGCTTGTTCAAGAGATCGGTGGACAGGTGGTGGAGTATGTGGTGCTCCCGGACGAGCAAGAGTTACTAGAGGAAACGATGCGTCTGTGGGCCGATGAACGTAGCTTGGACTTGATTTTGACGACGGGTGGAACTGGGTTTTCGATGCGGGATGTGACACCTGAGGCAACACTAGCTGTAGCAGATCGTATGGTTCCAGGCATTGCTGAAGTAATGCGGATGGAAAGCCTTAAAGTGACGCCTAAAGCAATGCTGAGCAGAGCGATTGCTGTCCTTAGAAAGCGAACCCTGATCATAAATATGCCGGGCAGTCCTAAAGCGGTGCGTGAATGCTTTGCAGCAATTGCCCCTGCGATTCCTCATGGAATTCAAATTCTCAAAGGGGAAGCTAGTGAATGTGCGGCAAATTTCAAACACAAGTAACTCTTAAATTTTAGTTTTAAATGCAAAAGAGATTGGCATAATCGCCAGTCTCTTTTGCATCTGAAGTTTCGCACCCATAAAACAGGTCAAAATCCAGCCCAAAAAGAGACGAAAAAACAATGAAAATCCGCATGAACACTCGGTTTTTGGTATAATAAAGATGCTAAACCAAATCAACCAAAAATGAGGTGTTATCATGCGGAAATCTGTCAAAGAAATTGAAAACGTGCTCCAAAACCATGGTTATTCGATTAACAATATTATATGTGAAGTTATGAAGACCTTCAAGCTTAAAACACTGTGCATCCAAGTTGGCTTTCAAAAACAGGCGGGCTACAGTACCACGGAAATCCTCACGCTTATGTTGATGTTCCCCCTGATGTTACTGAAAAAAGTATCTCTACAAAGGGGATTCTCTCGATGCCAATCAATTACAAAAGCTTCTTAAAAGCGAGGGGCAAGAAAAACGCTGTCGGAAGCGAAATACCCGTTACTTCGAAGCCGTTGTTAACTATGAAGGAATCGGGCTAGTCAAACTGTATTTTTGCCGTTTTCCCTATCAAGGGATTTCGATGCTCAAATCGCCCATATAACAACCTGTTATATTCTCTATACTTTTCTGGCTTATTTTCGCCGAGTGAATGCCTATGACTCCTTGGATGGGTTGTTTGCTGAGATCAAAGATGACCTTATTGAGAAGAATGTAGCGGAACGACTCTGGGAATTATTTGACGATTTGCTACAAGTAGTGATCACAAGCATTGCCAAGTCCGGTTTAGTCAACATTTTGGAATTTAGGAATTCCTTTGAATATGAGTATTTGAAAGAGCTCTTTGAGAATTCTTTTCTTAATAACCAGCTAAAAGCCCTTGAAAAAGCTAGTTAATCGTTAATAACCAAAAAGAAATAATGGCATTAGGCTACCTGGAAATTAGATAAACGGGGGTCTAGAGGGGTGCGAAACTTCAGTTGCATTATAAGAACAAATTAAACATCCACTATTTCTGACCTAGATTCGATTCCCGCTCGATTTTCGGAAATCTGAACGAAGACGACAGCCCCTAAGATAAGACAGATGCCGATAATGTTACTTCGGACCAAATTGATATCCAAGTACATTTTATTGTCTAGCTTGTCACGTCTGTCCATAGTTTAGCGTAGACTATAGTAGATTAGTGGCTTGTGAGGTGAACAATTTGAAAGCCATAGCGTTTGTCGATTACGAAAATATTTGGACCGGTTTATTAGAGCGAGGGTATGAATTATCTCCGGAACAGTTGGTACAGTTTTTACAACTTTATTCAGAGCGAAATAATATAAATTTATTGGCAATCTATCTTTACGCTAACTTCGACCGTGAGGAGTTTTGGCGGACACAAACGACCTTTGAGAAAACAAATGTCTTTACACGTCATGTCTTTGGGAAGAACAATTACGCGAGCACAGGACTTCGCCGTAATGCTGCGGATTTAGAGTTAATGCTCGAGGCCCAAGAAATCCTGCTGACACGAGCATCCACCTTTGACCTTTTTTTATTGATTACTGGGGACGGAGATTTCCTTTCTCTCCTTAGAAAAGTCCGTGCTTGGGGAAAAGACGTTAAGGTGATAGGGGTAGCCGGAAGTGTCCATCATGCTCTGCAACCTTATTGTGAAGAAGATGATCTTTTACAGTGGGTACTTCATGAAAAACACGAAGCAGAGTATCATCCAGAGCAGGATCTGGAACAAGGGATTCAAATTCTAGGAACTCTTCAGATACGCTTGCCTTATGTTGCGTCTACAAAAGCGAGGGCTGCCTTGACAGAGTTTTTGGGGCGGTCAATCCCACAAGTTAAGGAGTTCATACGGTACACCTTAAAGCAAACTATCCTTTTTGAGAAGGAGCACCCGGATCATAATTTGAAAATTGGTAAAACCAAGATTTATCTGCTTAATCTAGAAAATAGTACAGTGAAAGAAGCTCTAGGTTCCATCTTGGAGGAAGTTTCTCAGCGGCAATTAAAATTAACTCAAGAGAATTAATCGTGCATAGAAGAGTTCAAAACTGGCAATTATAGTGTGTAGACGATATGGTGATGCGTGTGGGGGGAGGCCTTAAGCATTTATTAAATATCTATTGCCTGAAAACGGGAGTAATAATTAGATTGATAAAGAAAATGCTAGTTAAATACCTGTTTTTGGAGTATTAGGGGGCTTGCTTTCCTGCGGCCCCTTGCATATTATTATAGATATATTGTTAGCACTCAATAGAGTCGAGTGCTAACAAATATTAAATAAAAAACATAGGAGGGACTTTTCTTCATGAACATTAAACCTCTCGCAGATCGGGTGATCATTAAAGCACTCCCGATGGAAGAAAAAACTAAAAGCGGAATTATTATGCCGGATACCGCTAAGGAAAAACCACAAGAAGGCGAAATTGTCGCTGTAGGACCTGGCAAAATGGAAAAGGGTGTTCGCGTCGCTCTCGATGTTAAGGCAGGCGATCGTGTGATTTATTCCAAATACGCAGGGACCGAAGTAAAGTATGACGGTCAAGAATATCTTATCCTAAAAGAGTCAGATATTTTAGCCATTATGGGCTAGTTCAATAAGAATTATTTATAAGGAGTGAAATACGTTGGCTAAACAAATTATTTTTAATCAAGATGCACGTCACGCTTTAGAACGCGGAGTTAATGCTCTAGCTGAAGCTGTTCGTGTAACCCTAGGACCTAAGGGACGTAATGTCGTTCTCGATAAGAAGTTTGGATCGCCCCTGATCACGAACGACGGAGTAACAATTGCTCGTGACATCGAATTGGAGGATCCGTTTGAAAATATGGGAGCTCAACTTGTTAAAGAAGTTGCTACCAAAACCAATGATGTGGCTGGGGACGGTACCACAACTGCTACTGTTTTAGCACAAGCGATCATTCGCGAAGGGCTTAAGAACGTTGCAGCTGGTGCAAATCCTATGGGCATTAAACGTGGAATTGAGCAAGCAGTGGAAGTTGTGGTTGCAGACATTAAAGCTAATGCCAAACTCGTTGAGACGAGTGAAGCTATTGCCCAAGTCGCCTCCATCTCTGCTAGCGACAAGAACATTGGTGATCTTATCGCTCAAGCCATGGAGAAAGTCGGCAAAGACGGCGTCATCACAGTTGAAGAAGCTAAAGGCATGACAACTGAACTTGAAGTGGTTGAAGGAATGCAATTTGACCGCGGATATATTTCTGCATATATGATCACAGATACGGAAAAAATGGAAGCCGTACTTAATGATCCTTACATCCTGATTACTGACAAGAAAATCAGTGCTATTCAAGACGTTTTACCAGTCTTGGAAAAAGTAGTTCAAGCGGGTCGTCAACTGATGATTATTGCCGAAGACATTGATGGGGAAGCACTAGCTACCCTCGTTGTCAACAAGCTACGTGGAACCTTCGTTTGTGTCGGAGTTAAAGCCCCTGGCTTCGGAGATCGTCGCAAAGCAATGCTCGAAGACATTGCCGTACTGACAGGCGGAACCGTGATCACAGAAGATCTAGGCTTAAAACTAGAAAACACCACGGTTGAAATGCTGGGCCGTGCCCGCCAAGTCCGTGTAACCAAAGAGGAAACTACGCTTGTTGAAGGTGCTGGTAACACTGACGATATTAAAAAACGTGTTGAAGCCCTTAAACGACAAATTGAAGAAACTACTTCCGACTTTGATCGTGAAAAGCTCCAAGAGCGTTTAGCTAAATTAGCTGGCGGTGTTGCAGTAATTCAAGTCGGTGCAGCAACCGAAACAGAAATGAAAGAGAAGAAACTCCGCATTGAAGATGCTTTAGCTGCGACTCGTGCTGCTGTTGAAGAAGGAATCGTGTCTGGTGGAGGGACTACTTTGATTGATGCTATCCAGGCCTTAGATAGCCTTAATTTAGTCGGTGATGAGGCAACTGGTGTTAATATTATTCGCCGTGCACTTGAAGAGCCACTTCGTCAAATCGCCAACAATGCTGGGCATGAAGGCTCCGTTGTTGTTGGTAAGGTTCGCGAATCCGGCAAGCGAGGAATTGGCTTCAATGCTGTAACTGAAGTCTATGAAGATATGATTGCTGCTGGTATTGTTGACCCAGCCAAAGTTACTCGTTCGGCTCTGCAAAATGCAGGTTCCATCGCTGCTATGCTTCTGACCACTGAATGCTTAGTCTCTGATCTGCCTGTCAAAGATGGCGGAATGGGTGGCGGTATGCCGGGTGGCATGGGCGGCATGGGTGGTATGGGCGGCATGATGTAATTAAAGCCCTGTAACCGTTGGTACCAAAGGGTTTGTGTTGCAAAAATGCTTAAATACCCCAGAAGGTAACGAAAAGGTAACAAATCCAAAAAAAATATGGATACCCCTGGTAGTATGGGATATTTAGAGGCTTTTCATGAGTTCACTGAACTTGTGGGAAGCCTCTTATTTTCGTGTCTTTGTGGTGGCAGATAATACTATCTGCAGTAGTCTGAGTGACGATTAGAAGACGAAGAAGAGGTTACGCTACTCTTATTAAGTCAAAAACATCCCCCTGAACGCCAAAAACGGTATCATGAGGGATGTTGTTTTACTCTTCAGTGACTTATAAATTGACCAAAACCTGAACTAGGATGGTTACTGGAGTTCTGAAACTAAGTCTTACATAATCTCTTCTAAAGATTATTCTCACTTACATAGAGGGCAATTTGCTTGAGATATCGGTTTATGTCTTCGAGGTTATCTTGAATAATATTATAGACTACCTCAGGTGAAATATCCCAATAGACATGGACTAAGCGGTTGCGAAATTTAGTGATCTCGACCATAGCGGGTTCTAAGTCTTGAGTTATTCGATGTTTTTCTAATTCCCGAAAAACGTCGGCATAAGTTTTGGGAACCTCGAATTGCTGATTTACTTGAAGCATGGAAATAAGGCGATTGCCAACATTGATACAGGATTCGATACATAACTGAAGATAACGCTCAGTGGCACTCTGTAGTATAGAATTATTCAAATAATCTTCACTGGATGTTTGAGCGACTTCCTTCAGTCGTCCGTGATACTTGGAGATTTGACGCATTTGAAAAGCAAGTTTTTCATCCATAAACAGTCCTCCCTGAAAGAGTTTTAAGTAGTGTGTTGTTACATTCATCGAGCAATGGTTTAAAATCCAGATAATACTTAACTGTTTCTTCCCAAAAATCGACGTATTCTTCGCGATTGTTAAGTAAAAGAATTTTCGATTGTTTTATTGCTCCATACTGTATGGTTAGAGGAGCAGTGTTTAAGTTGATTACATCAATGTCATCTGATTGAAGTAAGTTGGTGATTATTCCCATGACTTGAAGGTGAAGCTTATCGAGTTCATTTAGACTAAGATTTTTATGATATAAAATAGCCAGATCAACATCGCTTAAGGGGGTTTCTTTGTTTGTAGCTAAAGAGCCGAAGAGAATTACAGCACTGATTTTTTGCTCTAAGCCCGCTAATGATTGGGGTAACCCCTTAAGTCTTTCGCGAATGAACTTGAAATCGAAGGGTTTACTATCAAAAATCATATTAATCACCATCCCTAGGATTATTATACCAGTAATTTCCTTTATGTAACAGTTGTCCTTTAAAAAAGGAGTGAACTATAGTTCCAATTATAGGAACCGTTCCCCACGTTTTTGTTTTTCAATAAACTCGTTAAGATCATCTTTTTTGACCCGCCAACTATGACCTATTTTAAAGGCGGGAATTTTATTGGCCTGAACCAGACGGTAGGTGGTAACCTTGCTAATTTGTAGGTATTCAGCCACCTGGCGTATGGTCATTATTTCTTTCTCTTCGGCCATATATGCTCACTCCTTAATCCTTTGCCATACTACGAGTGATTATATTGATCAGAACTGATAACTTAATTATATATTATGTTTCCAAAGAAGGATATTTTTCACGAATTATCGCTTTTTTATACTAGTTAATATAAAGACCATACAAACATTGAGCCCTTCAATCAGTCGTATCAAAATTACGGTTTATGTTCATTTGTGGTAATGTACAATTCTTTACGTCTCAATTTCCTTATCTTTTTGGACAAACATGGCCATCGTACGCTATGACAATAGTTGCCTTAGTGATCATCTACGGATTACCACTGGTTATAAAGTCAATTCCTTCGACGCTGGTGGTGATTGTTGGCATGATTGCAATTGCCATGACACTCGACGCCAAGGTCCCCATGATCGGAGACATGGGAATCATTACCCGGTCCTTACCCAGTTTTTCTATACCCAATCTGCAGATAACAATGGAGACTCTAATGATAATTGTGCCGTATTTCTAGCCGCTGAAAAAGCAATCTTTTTAACTCAACATAACCCCAATGCTACCATTGAGATTGTCTATGTAGTCAATAGTGAACGTCCAAATCAGACGTATTACGAGATATGGATACAGACGCTATAACCTTAAAAAGGAATCAAAAGCTGCTTCCAATACAAGTGAAGTTGAAACAGGCCAAGTTGATTATACAGTGAGGTTTATTCACGGTGAGCCAGGCCCTTCGATTGTAAAATATACGAATGATGGTGAATTTGACGTCGTGGTAATCGGGAGCCGGGGTTTAAACGGTGTACAGGAATTGGTTCTAGGAGGAGTTAGTCACAAGGTGGTAAAAAGGGCTAATTGTCCTGTATTAATTGTCAAATAGATGAAAACAACCCAAACCAGTAACACTCCTACAGCGACTGTTGAGGAGGTTACTGGTTTTTGTATTTAGTTGTTAATATTCCAAAATGGAATACATTATATAAAGGAATATTATAATTGTGCAGCGAATAACCTGTTTTAGTGAAGGGTGTGATTACGTGAATTTGACACGTTTACGAACTTTGGTCATGGTGGCTAGAAGTGGAAATATTAGCAAGGCCGCGCTTGATCTTCACCTTAGCCAGCCAGCTGTAACCAAGCACATTCAAAGCTTGGAAGAGTACTATGGGAAATCTCTTATTGATCGTTCCGCTCGAGAGGCTGTGCTCACAGAAGAAGGGCACCTCCTTTATCGTTATGCTGTAGAAATACTCCGATTAATGGATGAAGCAGATACAGCGTTGGCTGAAGTGAGCAAAACCGTTCAAGGATCATTACGTCTAGGAGCAAGTTCGATTCCTGGACAGTATATTCTGCCCTTTGTCCTAGGTGAATTCAACCGTAGCTATCCGGATGTAGACCTAGTGGTGGAGATGGGGGACACCGGTCAGATTACCCGTCTCGTGTTAGAGAACAATGTGGATCTCGGGTTGGTTGGGAATAGGGTGAAAGAGCGGCAGTTAGAATGTTACCCTTGCGCAGAGGACGAATTGGTACTGATCCTTCCCTTAGACCATCCCCTAGCGCAGGTAGAGGAGATTAGGGCTGCAGATCTTTACAGGGAAAAAATAGTGTGGCGAGAAGTTGGCTCAGGGACTCGAAAGACCGTCGAGGGCTGGTTGGCTCAAGCTGGAGTTAAGCTGGAGGAGAAAAAGGGAGATCTGGAACTGGGTAGCACGGGTGCGGTCGTGGCAGCCGTTGAAGCGGGTTTAGGTCTGTCCATTGTCTCAATCTGGGCTGTTGTTAGGCCTTTAGCTTGGAAAACGCTGGCGGTTAGACGATTGAAAGATCTAAGTATGAAACGTCAGTTGTATGTCATTCGCTCCACCCAGAATACGCGTCGATCTGCTCAAGCGTTTCTCGATTTTATCCTCGGTGATGAAGGAAAGCGTGCTTTGGATCAGATCTTCGCAGAGATCCCCTGGTTCAGTGAACAGGAGTGAATAACGAAGGAGTAAGCGGATGATGCTATCCAAGCGTGCTGAAGAATTTATGAAGCAGGGAAATAATTGCTGTGAGGCGGTAGTGCGAGCAGCAGATACAGTTTGGGGCTTGAAACTTGCGCCTGAGGTCGTAGCAGTTACCTCATTGTTTAAAGAAGGTATGGACAGCGGGTGTACTTGTGGTGCCTTAGTGGGTATGGTCATGATCTCCGGTATTCTAGAAAACCGTTATGGGCATCCTTTGAAGGATAAGTTGGCTGCAGATTTAACGTCTCGTTTTCGAGGGGAATTCGGCTCTACCTGTTGTCGTGTGATCTGTAAGCAAAGGCCTTTATGGGAGAAAATTGGCAGGAAAGGCTGCATTGTACTGACAGCCAAAACTGCCGGGATTCTAGAGGAGGTATGGGCAGATGTCCAGCAGAGTGCCAACCAAAATCGCAGTGATTATACCCAGGCTCAATGAGGCTGACACCCGGGCCTTAAAGGTCATTATTTTTATCTCGATCATGGCAGTGACTTTATTATTGAATCATTACCATGGGTGGTCTGATTATTTACGAAATACTCATAATCTCCAATTTCTTAAAGAAATGGTTCAGAGCAAACTTTGGCAAGCAACTTTACTCTATATAGGCATAACGGTTATCAGCTGTGTAGTGTTCGCTTTGCCCGGTATCACCTTCGCTGTTTTTGCGGGTATACTTTTTGGCCCGTGGCTTGGAATTATTATTTGTTTAGTTGCCACCACAATGGGTGCCTCTATTGCCTTTATTGTTGGCCGTTTTTTCTTAAAGGATGCGATTAAGCCCTTAGTGGAAAAAAATAAAACTCTAAAAAAGCTATTGTTCGGTGAATCTGGTAAAAGTGATTTGGTGCTACTGATGATTACTAGGCTCGTCCCGCTTTTCCCTTATAATCTACAAAACTTTGCCTATGGGATTACTGATATTGGTTTTTGGAAATATACCAGCTATACATTTTTGTTTATGTTGCCGGGTGTGGCATTTATTACCATCGGCACTGCAGGAATAACCTCACCTTCAAATAGATGGGCTTATTTGACAATAGCAGGCACCCTCTTAATCGTAGTGTTCTTGTTGGGATTACTACTGAAACGGAAGCATTTTGGTGCTCACTAAAGCAAAGCCAAAATTATACTGTTGGTTGCAAGTCAATAGGAGGAAAAGGTTGTATTGTGCTGACAACCAAACCTGCCGGGATATTAGAGGAGGTATGGGCAGATGTCCAGAAGTGTGCCGACCAAAATTTCCGTGATTATACCCACCCTCAATGAAGTTGAAACCATCGGCCGGTTAATTAAATCTCTGCAAGGGATTCCGGCGTTGGAGATCATTGTAAGTGATGGGGGAAGTACGGACGGTACGATTCAGCTGATCAGCCAATATGGGGGCGTCGCTGTGCAAAGTAAGCCTGGCCGGGGTGTCCAGCTGAACGCAGGAGTTCAGGCCGCAGCAGGGAGCATTTTGCTGTTTTTGCATGCTGATTCCCGGTTAGCAGTATCGGCAATAGCCCAGATCAGACAGGCCATAAGCAGGGGAACTCAGTGGGGTTGTTGTCAGCTGAAGTTTGATGAAGAAGCTCGGTTTTTTAAGATTCTGGCCAAAACATCCAACTGGCGCGCCCGTTATTTATCGATGTGCTACGGTGATCAAGGGATATATTGTACGCGAACTTTTTTTGATAGTATTGGAGGATTTCAGGACTGGACTTTTTTAGAGGATTTAGAGTTTTCAAAGCGCGCGCGGAGTAGGGTGAAGGCCTGTGTTTTGAAGGACCAGATTATCACCAGCACCAGGCGTTTTAGACAGCATGGTCTTTGGTATACTTTCTGGAAAATGCAAGGGGTAAAAGCACTGTTTGCACTAGGATTTCCTTTGTCTTTCATTGAACGCTTTTACCGAGGGAGTGGGAGAGAAAAAGAATGTCAACCGGTGTCATAGTGATGAGCAAAGTTCCCTTGCCAGGCAGAAGCAAGAGCCGTCTACAGGAAAAAGCTGGTACTCTGCAGGCAGCTTTGTTTCACCGGGCCTGTCTTTATGACTTACAGGTGGAGTTACGTACTTGTGGAATACCTGCCAGAATTTATATTGCGGGGGGGGCCAACGAGGAGTTCTGCTCCTCATTTCCCCATGCGCTGCCGGAGGGATTTTCCTGTTTGGAGCGATTGGATTGGACAAATTTCGTTTTATTTCAGCAAAAAGGCAGGGATCTGGGAGAACGGATGCTTTGCGCCGTACAGGAGAGTCTGACTGAATTTAAGCAAGTAATTCTAATCGGTTCGGATATTCCTGGTATTAATCAAACTCTTTTGGAACAGGCCAGTGCGGAACTTCGGCAGCATGATCTTGTGCTGGGGCCAGCCATGGATGGAGGGTATTATTTAATCGGTTTAAAAGATGTTAATCGATTTCTTTTTCGCCATATTGAATGGGGCAGTGGACAGGTGCTGGAGCAAACCTTGCAAGCCGCCCGGCAACATCAGTTGCGAATAGCGTTATTGCCAGAACTGCAAGATATTGACCGTTGGCAGGATCTCATAGCATGGAAAGGCCGGACCGAGGGCAGTAGAGGAAAGTCAACTCTGGCTTGGCGTTATGCTAGTTATTTATTGCAGTGTCCGATAGGTGACGGATTGAAAACAGTAGAAAGTGAGATGATGTCTTGAATTTGCGGATTAAAGAGTACCTAAGTAAAGCAGTAGCGGGTGGTGAACTTCGTAAGTCAGAAATAGA
Source organism: Desulfosporosinus sp. (assembly GCA_003512645.1). Classification (GTDB taxonomy): domain Bacteria; phylum Bacillota; class Desulfitobacteriia; order Desulfitobacteriales; family Desulfitobacteriaceae; genus Desulfosporosinus. The sequence goes on along the minus strand of DOPS01000314.1, from coordinate 43,386 downwards.
AGCATTGTTTCGAGTTCCGGTGCTCTCGGAAGAGTACTTCATGATTCTTCATGCCGCTCGATCTGTGAGTGAGCAAGCAGCTCAGGGGTTGGCTGAGGTGCATGCTCAGGTGGGCATTAATGCTGGGCCCTGTCCTCGTAATTGTGTTTTTTGCTCCTTTGCAGCCTGTCATGGGATTTTCAAGACAGCTACGGTACTAGGGATGGAGGAAATTATTGAACGGTGTGATCACTTTCAACGGGCAGGCGCAAACGCGATTTACTTGATGATGACGGCCAATTTTGATTTTGTCGAGTTTCTGAAGATGGGGTGCGAGGTTCGGGCTGCTCTAGGGCCAGAAGCCGTCTTGCTTGCTAATACCGGGGATTTCGGGCATGAGGGAGCGGAAGCATTGCGCCAAGCTGGCTTTCAGGGAATCTATCATGCAGTCCGTTTGAGGGAAGGAAAGGTCACACTAATTAAGCCGGAAACTCGTTTGCGGACAATCCAAGCGGCTAAAGACGTGGGCTTGGTGATTGCGACCTGTGTGGAACCGGTCGGTCCGGAACACAGTGTGGAGGAGTTAACAGAAATGACCCTTCTCACCCGAGAAATGGCGCCCGTCTTTAGTGGTGCCGCTCGGCGTATTCCTATTCCCGGTACTGTGCTTGCCCAAGAGGGAATCGTGTCAGAAGCAACTATGGCACTGATCCTAGCGGTTGTCCGCCTAGGCGTGGGCTACACGGTACCATTAAACTGTACCCATGAACCAAACGGCATGGGGGTTCTGGCAGGGGCAAGTATTTTGTGGGCAGAAGAAGGCTCAAACCCACGGGATGTCCGAGAACAAACCAGCCGGGGTTATTCTGTGGAGGGCTGCCAAACAGTCTTGAGTGAAGCTCATTGGAAGGTTGCCGATGGACCTTCCCCGGCAGTGCTGAGAAGGATATAAAAGTCCCGAATGGCAAATTTAAAGAGCATGGTTCATAAAATATGAGGGGGAACTATTAATGGAAAAGAAGATGATTTTTGGGAAACGTTTAGCTTTGGCTTTGACTGTAACATTAACTTTGGTACTGTCTGGTTGTGGTTCCAGCAGCACCACCGGGCAACCCACTCCAACGACACCCGCAACTAATACTGCGTCGAATAGCACGCCGGATTCACCTAGTAAGGAGATCAAAGACTTTAAATATTATACTGCCGACCAGCTCAAGCAAGCCATCGAGAAGAAAACTCCTCTGCAAATTGTGGATATTCAAGTGGAAGCAGAGTATAATGCCCATCACATTCAAGGGGTAATCCCAACTTATGCGTATCCCGTTAAAACCGATGAGGAAAAAGCTAAACTTGCTAAGGTTTTACCAGAACTGAAGGCTTCGCAGGATCCGATCGTGGTCGTTTGCCCTAAAGGGGGCGGTGGAGCCAAAAGTGCAATTCAATACTTAGCCGATCAAGGCATTGCGGAATCCAGGCTCTTGATTCTGAAAAAAGGCCAAGCTGGATGGCCCTATGCCGAGCTATTAACGAAGTAGAAGATGGAACACGACTTATAGAAGTTTGGTTCTTTAGAGTGGATCGATGATGGGAAGGGTTAATGTGGTAAAAAGCTTTCTAAGTGGATATAAAGGAAAACTCTTAGTATTGTTAGTGGTGCTAGGGCTATACTACTTTATTCCCGTGATAAAAATAAATATTAATCAAGTTTTTTTTATTCTTAGTAATATGGATGTCGATTTAGTGAGGGGCTATATTTTAGGGTTTGGCATTTGGGCCCCAATAGTCTCCTTTCTGTTGATGATTTTCCAGTCTGTAATAGCGCCCCTGCCCGCCTTTATCATCACCTTTGCCAACGCTAGTTTGTTTGGTTGGGTATACGGCGCGATTCTTTCGTGGTCTAGTGCTATGGTAGGGGCTGCATTGTGTTTTTATATTGCTAGGTATTTAGGACGAGTCGTGGTTGAGAAACTGACCTCTCGAACAGCCTTAGAGAAGGCCGATCATTTTTTCCAACAGTATGGGAAATTCGCCATCGTAATTGCTCGATTACTTCCTTTTGTTTCGTTTGACATAGTGAGTTATGCAGCTGGGTTAACGTCGATGAGATTTTGGCCGTTCTTTATTGCCACAGGAATTGGACAACTGCCAGCAACTATTGTTTACTCTTATATCGGAGGTATGTTAACGGGTACAACCAAGACGTTGGTCTTTGGGTTGTTAATGCTGTTTGCAGTTACTGCCTTTATGGTGTTAATCAAGCAAGTTTGGAATGATAGAAAAAAGGAGGTGGAAAAAAGTGTTTAAAAAGTTCCTTGGCAGTGGGGTGCTTTTATTAGGCTTAATGCTATTATTAAGCGCATGTGGGCAGCAGAAACCTGCGAATTCTGACTCAGGCCAAACTAAAGTAGCAGCTGATCTTTCAGTTTATAAAAATGGCGATGTATTTATAACGCCTCAGGAGCTTCAAAAGAAGCTGGGAGATAAATCAGCCATCTTAGTGGATACAAACAAACCAGATGTTTATGAAAAAGGACACATTCCAGGAGCCATCGGAATTGGTTGGCATGGACTTTCAAAAATAGTGGGTAAACCAGGAGATCCTTTATGGGGAACAACTCTGGACAAAGAGGAGCTTACTAAAAAGCTTGAGTCTTACGGAGTGACGAACAGTACGCTTGTGGTATTCACGTCAAATTTGCTGCCTGGACCGGGTTCTGATGGAAGAAGTGTCTGGCAACTTAGGATGGCTGGGCTTGACAATGTTAAGCTTTTATACGGAGGGAATCCTTATTGGAAGGAACTGGGCTTTGAAATGACCAAAGAGGCACCTCCAAAGCCTTTTTCGGTTACGGGGCTTACGCTTAAAGAGTTTGATAAAAGCTACTCAGCGGACAAAGCTTATATCTATGCCAACCTTGGTAAAACAGTCATCATAGATGTTAGGACGGAAAAGGAATATAAGGGAAGCCAAGATTCAGGTGAGGCCAGAGGAGGGCATATTCAGGGAGCAAAGCACTTAGTTTGGTCATCCTTGCTCAATGAAAATGGAACTCCAAAATCCCCTGAAGTAATCATAAAGATGATGGCAGATTTGGGAGTTACTCCACAAGACGATTTTGTAGTTTACTGAACGATGGGTATGCCAGATGTGGGTTGCTTGGGAGGACAGGAGTAAACTCCCTCCAATGAGCAACAAGCAGATTGTGGTTACAATACGCCCGCCGAAATGGTCGTTAAGTTTTCCTGCCAATGGCTGGGCAAAAGCATATACGATAAAACTCAGCATTGATATCGAAGTAACCACTGTCCTATCAACAGAAAAGTTTTGCTCCCAAGACGTGATATAAGCTCCAAATGAGGCGCGTGCTCCAAAAGTGACTAACAGACCAAGGAATAGTATGGCAAGTATCACCCAGGCATAGTCAAAGGGAAGTTTGTGCGCATGTTTTCTCGACAAGAGAATAACCACTTCTTTCTTTAGCTGTGTTATTTTGAGCGTCGTTAGAAAATGGCAGTGACTATATCTAAACGTTTCTAACTGAACATGCTTCCAAGTGACCCCGGTATCTGCCAGGGTCTTCATTAGTTAGTTTTAGTATACATCTTTCTTCTCAATTCAAGTAGTTATTTCCAGTTTAAGTAGATATCAAAATAGCCAGCTCCAGCTCAAGAAACACCTGCTGGATGACAGTAACTGGAATGAAATATTAATGGAAAAAGGTTGAATTTTAATTATACAAGGATAAACTAACCTTGCTTAGAAAAGCATAATCGTGGTGAAAAAATCGAATGAGTTAACGTGTTTTGAAAATATATTTACGCTCTTACCTAAGTGGAATAGAGCAAGCCTAAAACACATATTGTAGGGTAAGAACTCCGCCAGGGAGGCATGATATGAAGAAAAGAGGATTATGGTTACTCATCGGTATCGGCATCGTGTTGATGGGGGGATTTCTAGGACGCTATTATTGGCAGCCAGACCCCACTTATTTAGTCACACACGGCTTAGAACGATTGAACACAGCGACCTCTTTTCGCTACAGTCTAACCCAACATCAATGGGTGGAGGGAAAAGATCGCGTACTCACTCAGATTCTAGGAGAAAAGGATGGTGGGAATACTCGAATCTTAGGACAGCTGGTCGGTAGCGAAGTGGAAATGATCAAAATTGGAGATTCTACCTACAGCAAAGATCCTTTCAGCAAGAAGTGGATACGGTTTGCTAATGCTCCAGCAGCTCAGGAAGTCTTTCTGGCGGAGCTCAACCCCCTATCTTCGCTTCAATTGAAAGAACTCGGTGAGGTGATGCTTAAAGGTCAAGACAAGGTTAACGGAAGTAAGACTTGGGTATTTCAATTAAGACCTAGTGTACAGAATCAAATGATGGAGGTATTTTGGACCGAGTTCCAATACACGCTTTATATACGCAAATCTGATAAAATGCTTGTAAAAGCAACTATCGAAGCTAAGAATAAAGCTAAGTCCGACCCCATGACGATGACACTTGAGTTTAAAGATATTGGTAAGAAGATCGATATTCATGTTCCGGATATCTAAAGAGTTGTAGACACTGAGAGGCAGGAATAGACCCTATTTGTGGGGGATATTCTTGCCTCTTTAATTCATTTTGTCTATTAAAAATGTCTCTAAACGCAATAATAGTATAAGAATATACAAAATTAGTGCTGAAAACACAATGATAGAGAAAAGCGTTTGCACAATGGACTAGCCTCTGGTATAGTTTTGGCATAGTATAATGGAGGTGTCCTTGGATGGAAGAATATATTGCAAAAGTTTTGTTTTCTCGAGAGGAATTGGCCAAGCGCGTGGCCGAACTTGGAGCTGAAATTACTAGGGATTATGAAGGTAAGAATATTTTAGTCCTCGGAATTCTGAAAGGCGCTGTTCCCTTTATGGTAGATCTCATTCGTGAGATCAAATTGCCTTTAGCCTATGATTTTATGGCGTTATCGAGTTATGGAGCGTCTACTCAGTCATCGGGTGTTGTGCGGATCCTCAAGGATTTAGAGCGTAGTGTTGAAGACGTTCATATTCTAGTCACCGAAGATATCGTGGATACGGGCCTAACCTTAAAGTATTTGACCGAAAACTTAAGAGCTCGGAATCCGCTTAGTGTAAAAGTCGTTACTCTCCTTGACAAATCCGAACGTCGTAAAGTCAATGTTGTTCCTGATTACAATGGATTTTCGATCCCCGATGAATTTGTCGTGGGATATGGCTTAGACTTTAACGAAGAGTATCGTAATTTGCCCTATGTCGGAGTTTTAAAGCAAGAGGCCTACGAAATTATATAAATAATAAGAATGGTGTGAATGATAGTGGCTCAGGAAGTTGTCTTAGTTTTGGATTTTGGAGGACAATATAATCAACTTATTGCCCGCCGTGTACGTGAAGCTCATGTGTATTCTGAGATGATTTCCCATAAAACTTCAATTGAGGAAATCCGGGCTCGTCAACCAAAAGGGATTATCCTATCCGGTGGACCGGCAAGTGTCAATCAACAGAATGCGCCCGAAGTTGATCCCGAAATTTATAACTTAGAGATTCCTATTTTGGGGATATGCTATGGGATGCAGCTTATGGCTGTACAACTAGGGGGTAAAGTAGAACATCCAGTAGCTAGTGAATATGGCAAAGCAGTACTCACGGTTGATGCACCGACGGATTTATGGGAAGGCTTAGGTGGAGACCGTCCGTGTTGGATGAGTCATGGTGATTCTGTTATTTCATTGCCAGAGGGCTTTGTAGTCGCTGCTCATACAGGGCATACTCCGGTTGCGGCAATGATGAACGTAGAGCGACATTTTTATGGCGTTCAATTCCACCCGGAAGTAAAACATACTCCAGATGGTCAAGCGATGTTAGAAAAGTTTCTGTTCGAAGTTTGTAAATGCAGTGGGGACTGGACCATGGAGTCATTTATCGAGTTACAAGTCGCTGAAATCCGAGCTAAGGTCGGTAATGGGCATATCCTATGCGCATTAAGCGGTGGGGTAGATTCCTCAGTAGCAGCGGCGTTAGTGCACAAGGCAGTAGGAGATCAATTGACCTGTGTCTTTGTGGATCATGGATTCATGCGTAAGAATGAGGCAGAACAGGTTAAAAAGATTTTCATGGAGCAATTCCAACTTAATCTGGTCTTTGTCGATGTCCATGAACGGTTCATGGAAAAACTCGCCGGGGTATCCGATCCCGAAACGAAACGTAAAGCGATAGGGAATGAGTTTATCCGAGTTTTTGAAGTAGAGGCCTTAAAGCTCGGTAAGGTTGATTTTTTAGTCCAGGGAACTCTCTATCCTGATATTGTCGAGAGCGGGACGGAAACAGCGGAAACGATCAAGAGTCATCACAACGTCGGTGGTTTACCGGAGGACATGAAGTTTGAGCTGATCGAGCCGTTGCGGATGCTTTTTAAAGATGAAGTGCGTGAACTAGGCATCGAACTTGGAATGAGTGAAGAGATTGTCTGGCGTCAACCGTTCCCAGGACCGGGTCTGGCAATTCGAATACTCGGAGAAGTAACCCGTGAAAAACTAGATATTTTGCGGGAAGCGGATGCCATTATTTTGGAGGAAATCCGGAGCTCAGGCCTCTATCGAGACTTATGGCAAAGCTTTGCGGTACTTCCTTCCATCAAAAGCGTCGGCGTAATGGGAGATGGTCGCACATACGAGTACCCCATTATTCTGAGGGCAGTCACCAGTGAAGATGCCATGACGGCAGATTGGGCAAGGCTTCCGTATGAAGTCCTGCATAACATCTCCTCGAGGATTGTGAACGAGGTGCAGGGCGTTAACAGGGTTGTTTATGATATTACCTCAAAGCCCCCTGGGACGATTGAGTGGGAGTAATAAACACAGCCCCGAGAACCTCAGTAAATCAAGGTTCTCGGGGCGTTTTTATGCTCAGTGATAACAGATTGATAACAGTTTAGCTTTTCATGTGCTTTAGGTATCCAGTGGCTTAGGATTTGCGCCACTTTTTCGCTGGCTCTCTCAGGTTGCCATCGTTGCATGTTTGCGGCCAGTTTAGTTTCCATTCCATATATTCGGCCTTGCTGATTACCCCATCGGCAAGGTCTTTTTTGCGTTGCTGCCATTCTATAAAAAAATCATCAAGGAGGTGAGAGTTAAAATCAACAGCAATGTGCTTTTCAGGAGATAGAGGTGCAGTGCTGTCTTCAATATCATGGAGGTATATAGGATAGTGTTCGTCCAACTCAAATAGTGTATATATCACATCTTCCGCAGCATAAAGGGAAGGTTCATAGATGGAACGGTAATTGACATCCAGCACTTCAGCAATTTTTTTCAGCATTTCCTCTTTGGGTGTTCGTGTGCCGGATTCATATTGCGCAATACGCACGTCGCAGTCTTATCGTCGAAGCCGATGGCAAGTCCTAACTCTTTTTGAGTTAGGCCGCGCAAATTGCGGATTCTCTTAATTCTATCTCCTACGGCCATAGTGATTCCTCCAGATGAAGCTCCTTCTGTCGGTTTAGCCAGAAAGAGTTCCCTGAAAACCTTTATGAAACCCAGAAAATATTGGCTATCCCAAATAAGAAATGTGAAAAATCCCTGGTTATCCTATCTAACTGGCGATGAGATGCGAATTATTCTTTCCAAACCGGACAGCATTAAAAAGGACGGATTCCGCGACCTAGCAGTCACACCACATATATTCCGAAATCAAAACTAAAATAAAATCCAAACTTTTAAGCAATAACAAAGGAAAGAAGCTATGTTCAACGATAAAAAGTTTGGATTTTATTTATCGCTGGAATTATGTTTATCAAGCCGCAAAATCCCCTAAGTGATCCATCCAGCCTCTTCCGTTTCTTGGTGATTTTTTTATCTGTCTCATTTTCAAGAGTTGCCAGTGCTTTAGCTTTGTCCTCCGTCGTTATGTCTAAATAAACCATGGTCGTCTCCAGATGAGCATGTCCAAGAAGAAAACTGACCTGCAAGACATTAAGCCCGTCTTCAATCCAGTGGGAAGCTTTTGCATGTCTCAAATGGGGAGCTCCCCATTTGAGACATACTCAAGAAAGACACGGAATGATGCAAGCCGCACATTGCATGTGTCCGGACAGCATCTGCGGTTTTCTTTAAGCCAGCAGATCCATTTTTCAATATACAGTCGTTCAAAACACGTCTTTGTAAAACCAGAAGGCGTAGTGCATTCTGACTCAAGGAACAGAACATAAAGAGTTAAAGCGTCCTTATAAGATTTCAGTGTGCGTTCGCTGTTTGTAAGCATTTTCGGAGCATAATCATAAAGGAAATCTGATATATACTGGAACGATTACAATATTTGTTACGAAAGTAATCGAAGTCACGCTGGAAGGACGGTCAACCTTACATTTGAGCGGACTGAGGCGTGACGATATGTGACGGTGTGACTAATATTGGCAGTATGGGTCTACTATCAGAAATATCGTCACACCGTCACGCGCCGCAAGGCAATAGGCGGCAAAAGCCGCGATATTTCCGATATGGCGCAATGCATTTTTGATACGCAGTGTCAAAAATGCTTTTGCATTACTTTTGAAAAAAGTAACAAAACTCCGACTTCCCCGGATACCAACCGAAAAAGAAAAAGAGAGTATATGAAACGAACAATCAGCGTCATGCTCGGCAAAGGCTCGGTCAATCATAACAGCCGACATTATATAGCATCAAATATAGACAGCGATAGGTCACAGTTCAATATATCTTATTGCAATATCCCCATCAAAGGTGTGTACCATGAGCTTTTTGATGATGCACTTCAGCGATACAATGCGAAGCAGACCAGAGCCGACCGCTGCATTAACGATTATTATGAAAAAATCTGAACTGCCAAACTGTAAAAATATTATTTTATGAGATCATTTTTCAGGTGGGCAACATGGAAAATATGGCTTCAAAATCTGCGGATGGTCAGATCGCGGCAAAGGATCGGCGAGTTCATGAGTAGCTTTCAAGGGCGCAATCCCTATTTAAAAGTATTTTCTGCTCATCTGCATATGGATGAGGCGACGCCGCATCTGCATGTGGATTTTATACCATTTACCACCGGCAGCAAGCGCGGGCTGGACACCCGTGTTTCCCTAAACCAAGCGCTGGCTAATCAAGGCTTCACGGGTGGTACCAGGGGTGACACAGAGTGGAACCAATGGGTCAATCAGAGAAAGTGCAGCTTTCGCAGGTGATGGAGCGCCACGGCATTGAGTGGGAACAGCTTGGCACCCACGAAGAGCACCTGAGTGTCATCGACTACAAAAAAGTCCAGCACGCCAAAGAAGTCGCTGTGCTTGAGGAAACAATTTCCGGCAAGCAAGAAGAGATCAACAACCTTGTTGACAAGGAAATGAGTGTTAAAAATGAACTTGACGGTTTCCTTTCTCGGCTGGTAGATGTCCAAGATCAGCTGGAGACTGTGGAAAGCAAAGAAAGGTTTATCGCCCAAAATGCCGCCATTACGATAATGATCGGAGTATTTGTTGTCGGAGACAAAGCCGTTGATGACAGCAAAAAGTTATAGAGAGAAAGTAGCAGAATCATTGGTGCAAAAGCTTAAAGAAGTAATTCGCAGTATCTTATCACAGTTCTTTGAAAAGACAAAAGCGCTAATTACGGAACTTGATAGGGCAAATAGTCAAATCCGAAGCCTATATGAACGACTTGAAATAAGCGAAGTTAAAGGTGAACGCCTTAAAGGAATTGAGAAAGACTACAACCGGCTACGCCGGTTTTTGGGAGGTGACAGGACAGATGAGATAATTAGTGAAGTAAAGGTAAAGGAAATAGCGGATAAGGAAAAGCGTGAAAAGAAAAGTGAAGTTTTTGGAAGGGGAAGCGAAGGAACGGCAACATGGAAAATTTCTGGAAAACAAGATTATGAACGATAAGGGGAAATTTTATTTATAAAAAATCATTTCACAGATAAGAAAACAAGCATTAGCAATACCCAAAACGGCGATTACCATATTTCTAGTTTGGTTTCACAAAAACAGGAATGCGAAATCGGGATATTCGGTAGAGAACATTTGCTGCAATATCTAAAAGAGAGTCAGCCAATGATTTATACTGAATTCCTTTTTTCTGGACGGCTAAATGCTTACCTACACGAGGTTGACATTAAAGCCCTGGAGATGTATGACAGGCTGGCCGGAGAATATTCCCTGCAACAAGGAGTAACCGAGCAGTTAAAAGCCAAAAATCAGATGGAATGGGTCGGGAGAATGAACAATATTCAAAATGCAGTTGAAGAAGTAATCAGGAATGAAATAATCAGTTAAAAAATGGAGGGTTTGCAGAAATGCGTTGCCCCTTCGGAATCGGACATGAAAAAGATCTCCTGTCGTAGGATAGCGATTAAGGTATGAGGTCTCTCGCATGTAATCAGCAGGTCATGGGTTCAAGTCCCCTCTTAAGCTCAAATGCAAAAGACTGTGTAGTTTCAATGGATACACGTTTTTTTGCACGTTTGATATTATCCATTATTTGGGACAATAGACCTTTTATTATTCGCTTGAGAGATGTATAATAATGCTGACATACTTTAACAGGAGTTTTTGCTATGGATTATGTTACACCGAAAGATAAAGCAATAGAATGGGGTCTTACCCAGCGCAGAGTTGAAGTGCTCTGTGATAAAGGTCGTATCCCCGGAGCTTATCGCCTCGGTCGTGTTTGGGCTATTCCCCAAAATGCCGAAAAGCCGATAGATGGGCGAACAATAATGGCGAAAGAAACAAAACGATAAATGGTATCTTTTTTTGGTGAGGTGTGCTCATGAAAAACACAGCGGTTTTTGGTACGAAAACTAAATTGAGAGGAGATTAATAATGAAAGCTGAAAAGCAAATAGAAGCTTCTTTTATTGATAAGCTTAAAGATTTAAAATACACATACCGTGAAGATATTATAGATAAAACTTCGCTGGAAGCTAATTTTAGAGCGCATTTTCAAAGACTAAACAAAGTGAATTTAAGCGACTCTGAATTTGCACGCCTAAGAGATGGAATTATTTCATCTGATGTGTTTACAGCGGCGAAAACATTACGAGAAATAAATACATTTAAACGCGATGATGATACGCCACTGCAGTATTCACTCGTTAATATCAAAGACTGGTGTAAAAATGAATTTGAAGTGATAAACCAACTACGCATAAACACAGATAACAGCAATCATCGTTATGATATTATTATCCTCATCAATGGTGTTCCTGTTGTTCAGGTTGAGCTGAAGTCACTGCAAATCACACCTAAAAAAGCAATGGAGCAAATCGTAGAATATAAAAATGACCCGGGCAATGGTTATACAAACTCGTTGCTTTGCTTTATGCAGCTTTTTATTGTGAGCAATGAGAGTAAAACATATTATTTTGCAAATAATCACAAGGAGCACTTTTGTTTTAATGCAGACGAGCGTTTTTTGCCAATTTATCAGATGGCAGACGAGGATAACAACAAAATTACCCATCTTCATGATTTTTCTGATAAGTTTTTGCCAAAATGCACTCTCGGGCAACTAATAAGCCGCTACATGGTACTTGTGGTAAGTGAGCAGAAATTGATAATTATGCGTCCATATCAGATATATGCGGTTAAGGCCATCATGAATTGTATTGAGCAAAACCGTGGAAACGGCTATATTTGGCATACCACCGGAAGCGGAAAAACTCTTACATCTTTTAAGACATCAACGCTTTTAAAAGACAATCCAAACATTGAAAAATGCCTTTTTGTCGTTGACCGAAAAGACCTCGACAAACAAACCAGGGAAGAATTCAACAAGTTCCAAGAAGGCTGCGTTGAAGAGAATACCAACACAGAAAGTTTAGTTAAACGGCTTACTTCGGATGATTATCGTGACAAAGTTATTGTTACCACAATTCAAAAGCTTGGGCTCGCTCTTGATGAAGATAGCAAGCGCAACCAAGAGAAGAAGAAAAGGGGCGAACCTACCTACAAAGACCGCTTGGCAAAGCTCAGCAACAAACGTATCGCCATAATTTTTGACGAATGCCATCGCTCACAGTTTGGCGACAACCATGAAGCAATTAAAAACTTTTTCCCAAAAGCACAGCTTTTTGGCTTTACAGGAACACCAATATTTGAAGAAAATGCAACCTATAAAAAAAACGATGGCACGATTGGTTCTTATATCACAACAAAAGATGTTTTTGAAAAAGAGCTGCATCCCTATACCATAACGAATGCTATTGATGATGGGAATGTGCTTCGTTTTCACATCGATTATTTTAAGCCGGAGGATGTCAAAAAAGCAGCAAAAGCTTCTGACACTGAAAGTAAAAAAGCGATAGCCGAAGCAATACTATCAAAACACGATGCCGCTACCAATGGTAGGCGATACAATGCAATTTTTGCCACTGCTTCTATCAACGATGCAATAGCATACTCTGAGCTCTTCAAGTCGTTACAAGAGGAACGCAAAAACAATGAGGGGGAAAGCTTCAAACCGCTAAATATTGCATGTGTTTTCTCTCCGCCGTCTGAAGGAAACAAAGATGTTAAGCAACTTCAAGAAGACCTACAGCAAGAAAAGGCCGATAATGAACAAGAGCCCGATAAGAAAAAGGCTGCACTTAAAAGCATCATTGATGACTATAACTTGCAGTACGGCACAAATCACAGCATAAGCGAATTCGATTTATACTATCAAGATGTGCAAAAACGCATCAAAGACCAAAAGTACCCGAATTCCGATTTTCCTCATAAAAACAAAATTGATGTAACCATTGTTGTGGATATGCTATTGACAGGATTTGATTCCAAGTATCTAAATACCTTGTATGTTGATAAAAACGTAAAGCAACATGGCTTAATCCAGGCTTTTTCAAGAACGAACCGTGTTCTAAACGACACAAAGCCTTATGGAAACATTCTTGACTTTAGAGGGCAAGAAAAGGATGTAGATGAAGCGATTGCACTGTTCTCCGGAAAAGGAAACAGTAGCAGAGCAAAAGAAATTTGGCTTGTTGATCCAGCTCCTGTTGTGGTTGAGAAGCTGGATAAGGCGGTTGCCGCGCTTGAAAATTTTATGAAATCACAGGGGCTAGAATGCAAGCCAGAGCAAGTAAGCAACCTTAAGGGTGATACCGCACGAGGTGAATTTATCAATAAATTTAAGGAAGTGCAGCGCCTTAAAACACAGCTTGACCAATATACAGATATAAAAGAAGAACAAGCGGTAAAAATCGAGGAATTATTGCCGGAAGATACTCTGCGTGCGTTCCGTGGTGTCTACATTGAAACAGCTCAAATGTTAAAAGCGCGGCAGGGCAAGGATATTAAGGATAAAGACCCGGTGATTGAACAGCTCGATTTTGAGTTTGTTCTGTTTTCCTCTGCCATAATCGATTATGACTATATCATGTCGCTGATTTCGCGGTACACGCAACCGGATATACCTAAAAAAGAAAAAATGAGCCGTGAGCAGCTCATTAGTTTGCTTTGTTCAAATTCAAATATGCTGGAAGAGCGTGAAGATATTATTGCTTATATCAGTACGCTGGAAGCCGGAAAAGGGTTGGACGAAAAGGAAATAAAAGCCGGATACCAAAAATTCAAGGCGGAAAAAGCAGCCAAAGAAATGGAATCAATTGCAAACAAACACGGCATAGAGCCTGTATCACTACAAGCCTTTGTAGATAAAATTATGGAGCGCATGATTTTTGACGGTGAAAAGCTCAGTGACTTATTTGAGCCGCTGGAGCTTGGCTGGAGAGACCGGACTAAGAAAGAACTTGAGCTGATGGATGATTTAATTCCGTTACTGAAAAAGCTTGCAAGTGGACGTACGATTGTGGGGTTGAATGCGTATGAATAAGAAGGATAAAATGGCTTTGGTACCGAAACTAAGATTTCCAGAATTTAAAAACAACGGCGCAATTAACCTTGAAAAAGGAAATGTAATATTTGAATCAATCAGTAATAAAAATCATAACTCTGATCTTCCTGTTCTCGCTATAACACAGGAATATGGGGCAATTCCAAGAGATCAGATTAATTACAATGTGTCGGTAACGGATAAGAGTCTTGAAAGTTACAAGGTTGTTGAAATAGGGGACTTTATCATTAGCTTAAGGTCTTTTCAAGGCGGTATAGAATATTCTTTATATCATGGCATTTGCAGTCCGGCTTATATTATTTTACGCAAAAAAGCTCCAATAGTGGAAGAATACTATAAGTATTATTTTAAAACAAATAAGTATATTCAAGACCTAAACAAAGACTTAGAAGGCATAAGAGATGGTAAGATGGTGAGCTATAGTCAATTTTCATCAATACTATTACCTAAACCAGACAATGACGAACAACAAAAAATTGCCGATTGCCTGTCCTCCCTTGATGACCTTATTACCGCAGAAAATGAAAAGCTTGAGGCTCTCAAGGCTTACAAAAAAGGCTTAATGCAGAAGCTGTTCCCCGCCGAGGGCGAAACTGTTCCCGAATGGAGATTTCCAGAGTTTAGGGATAGCGGGGGGTGGGACACCTCTGTTTTAAAGGATTTTGCAAAGGTTACTACTGGTAATAAAGATACACGAAACAAAATTCATGACGGTAAATACCCTTTTTTTGTGAGATCTCAAACGGTTGAGAGGATCAACTCATATTCGTTTGACTGCGAAGCAATATTGACTTCTGGTGACGGCGTAGGTGTGGGAAAAAATTACCATTATATCTTTGGTAAATTTGACTTTCACCAAAGAGTTTATTGTATATATGATTTTGATAAAACAGTTTCAGGTAGGTTTGTTTTTCAATATATTTTGGAGCATTTTAGCAAAAGAGTAATGCAATTAAGTGCGAAAAATTCAGTTGATTCGGTAAGAATGTCAATGATTACAGAAATGCCAATTATGTTACCAAGCATTGAAGAACAGAAAAAAATTGCCGAGTGCCTATTCGGTTTAGATGACATCATAAAAGCGCAAGCACAAAAAGTTGAAATTTTAAGCATTCATAAAAAAGGCTTAATGCAAGGGCTATTTCCCTCTATTAAGGAGGTGGGAGAATGAGTTATAATATTCCTTCTAAAATAGAAAAAGTAACCTTTAAGACGATGATTCTTAAGAAATTGAACAATGACAAATTCAGCCACCACAAAAAATTGTTTAGCGATAATTATAAGTGCCCCAGAAATTCGGAAGAATATACTTTAAGAGAAAATTTATCTGATGCCTTGCTTGCAAAATTGGACTTTGTACTTAAAAGGATAGGATATAATCAATTTGATGCAATTAAAGATATTGCCAAATATTTCAGGATTCTGTTAGATGAAAAAAAGTACATTGTACTATTTGCATATAACGGTACAGGTAAGACGAGGCTTTCCGTAGAGTTTAAATCATTGGGTCAACAATTAATTGATGATACCGGAGAAAAAACAGCTGATACATTATACTATAATGCATTTACTGAAGATCTTTTTAATTGGGATAATGATTTAGATAATGATACTGAACGCGTATTAAAGTTAAATAGTAACTCCAGGTTCTTTTCGGGGCTTGAAGACTTAGAAATGGAAAGCAGAATTCGACCTTTCTTGCATAGATACGCCGATTTTGATTTTGATATTAAGTATGAGGAATCAGGAATCATTTTTTTCAGAGATGTATTAATTTCTGGAACTACTCAGAGGATTGATAACATAAAGATATCTCGTGGCGAAGAGAACATCTTTATTTGGTGCTTCTTTCTTGCTATTGTTCAGTTGGTTGTAGATAAAGCGGAATCGTATAATTGGGTAAAGTATATCTATGTCGATGACCCAATTTCTTCTTTGGATGATAATAATGTTATTGCCGTTGCAAGTCATTTGGCACAATTAATGAGTGGTAATGATATTAAAGTAATTGTTTCATCACATCATACATTGTTTTTTAATGTTTTATGTAATGAAATTAATAAAGCAGAACAATTATTTTTACAGAAAAACGCCAAGAGTGGTACCTATATACTTAAAGACACCACAAAAACACCTTTCTTTCATCATGTTGCATTATTAAAGGAGTTGAAAAAAGCGTCTGATTCAGATGAACTATATACATATCACTTTAATATTCTTAGAAATATATTAGAAAAGACAGCATCTTTTCATGGTTTTGCACACTTCTCGTCTTGTATAAGAAAGGGAGTGGACGAGGATGAACCTGTCTATACAAGACTAGTAAATCTTTTGAGCCATGGTAACTATTCTTTATTCGACCCTAAAGAAATGGTTGAAGAAAACAAAGAACACTTTAAAAACATACTAAATAATTTTTTAGATGATTATAATTTTAATAAAAAACTATTTGAAGACGGTCAAGTTCAGGAGGAGCAAGAATGAACGATACACAACAAAAACAATTAGGCGCAACGCTTTGGGGCATTGCTGACAAATTACGTGGAGCCATGAATGCCGATGACTTCCGTGATTATATGCTGTCTTTCCTATTCTTGCGCTATCTTTCGGATAATTATGAGGAAGCAGCAAAAAAAGAACTTGGCAGTGATTATTTGCACTGTGAAGAGGAAATTAAAAGAATCTCTATTGCTGACAAGAGATATGAGACAATTAGCTCGTTGAAAGAACAGATAACGAATTATTTCAGCAAACAGCAATTAGAAGAAAACGCAAAGAAGATGCTGATTGGCGAGCATCATGAATTGTTAGATAGTACAAAGTTAACCCCGCTTGTGGTTTGGTATAACGATAATTTAGATCAAGTGGCTACGTTTGAAAAACAAATGCGCCGTAAAGTTCATTTTGTAATTAAGCCACACTACCTCTGGAGCAATATATATGAGTTGGCCCGCACACAAAGCAAGCATCTTTTGAAAACCTTGCAAGCAGGTTTTAAGTATATAGAAAATGAATCCTTTAATAGTACATTTCGTGGTTTATTTTCCGAGGTTAATCTTGACTCTGATAAACTTGGGAAAAATTATGAATTGCGCAATACAATGCTGTGCTCAATTATAACTGAAATTGCCGAGGGGCTTTCCGAATTCCCTAACGAAAGTGATATCTTAGGCGATGCCTATGAATACTTAATAGGGCAGTTTGCAGCGGGCTCAGGCAAAAAAGCGGGAGAGTTCTATACTCCCCAGCAGATTTCAACCATTCTTTCTCGTATAGTCACACTTGACAGCCAAGACCCAAGCACAGGCAAAAAGAAGCAGCTTAAAAACGTGCTTGACTTTGCGTGTGGCTCCGGCTCGCTCCTTATCAACGTTAGAAAGCAGCTTGGCGCTAACAGTATCGGTCAGATATACGGACAGGAAAAGAACATAACAACTTACAACCTTGCTCGTATGAATATGCTTCTTCATGGGCTTAAAGATTCAGAATTTCAAATATTCCACGGAGATTCACTGCTAAACGACTGGGATATTCTAAACCAAATGAACCCGGCAAAAAAGTTGGAATGTGATGCAGTAGTAGCCAATCCGCCTTTCAGCTACCGTTGGGAGCCTAACGACACTCTGGCAGAAGACTTTCGCTTTAAAAGCTATGGGCTCGCGCCAAAATCAGCAGCCGACTTTGCCTTTTTGCTGCATGGTTTCCACTTTTTAAGCGATGAGGGCTCTATGGCGATCATATTGCCACATGGTGTTTTATTCCGTGGGGGTGCCGAGGAGAAAATTCGCACTAAATTGCTCAAAGATGGAAACATCGATACTATCATTGGTCTGCCAGCCAACCTCTTTTTCTCTACTGGCATTCCAGTTTGTATTCTTGTGCTCAAAAAGTGTAAGAAATTTGATGATGTGCTGTTCATTAATGCAAGCGAGTATTTCGACAGAGGGAAACGTCAAAATGTTCTTTCGACGGAACATATCGATAAAATAGTTGAGACATACCAATATCGCAAAGAAGATGACAAAAAATACTCACGCCGTGTCTCCATGGAAGAAATTAAAAAGAGCGGATACAATCTGAATATATCAAGATATGTGAGCACAGCAGCAGCGGCAGAAATTGTTGACATTACCGAAGTTCACAAAAATCTGGCTAAAATTGAGGATACAGTAAATAAAGCAAAGACTATCCATAATAAATTTTTGAAAGAACTTGGATTGTCAGAGCTACCTTGAATTTAGTATACTGAATAAATGCCAGTTGGAAGCTCCCAGGAATCGTATTGAATATGTATTCATGCATGATTTTTAATTTATCAACCTACTCACTCGTAGCAGTTTTATGGATTTCTGACTATGTTGATGCCTGACTGGAAAGAACGGTAAAAAGTTCTCAACTTGGATGAGTTTATGGTCAATAATAGCTTTGCTTTTATTGATATAACAAGACAACACACACGCTATTCCCCCGGCAACACTTTGTTAACAATAAATCAGAGAACCCAAAAGATATGGATAACTAGGACAATCAGAATATCAGGAACCACATAATCTAACAAAATTGTTTAGAAAACGCTCCAAGTGAGCGAGAGAGGATAGACGTGAGTGAATTTAGAGATAATAAAAAGTGGTCTGATAGAATCGGATACTGTTTCACATCGCGTAGAGATTAAATCCTTAATTTCCAAAATACCTTATATGGAAGATCGAATATGTCGAACTTAAATACTGAGGAATATAAATCATTTGAAAGCATTAAGCATATTCGGGAAAGCGGAAACGACTTTGGTATGCTCGCGAGCTTGCAAATATCTTAGATTATACGGAATGGCGCAATTTTTAGAAGGTTATTGATCGGGCCATACTTGCCGTAAGAACAGTGGTTTCAGCGTTTTAGACCATTTTGTTGAGGTCAAAAAAATGGTCGACATTGGCAGTTAACTCAAAGGAAAGTCAAAGATTATGAACTTATACGCTATGCATGTTATTTGATTGTTCAAAACGGCGACCCGAGAAAAGAAATAATTGCTTTGGGCCAAACTTATTTCGCTATACAGACACGCCGCCAGGAAGTCCAAGATAAGTTTAATCAGCTTGGCGAAAATAATAAACGATTAGTTGTCCGTGGAAATATAAAACAGTGGAATCAGCTTCTTGCAGAAGCAGCGCATAATGCCGGTGTGATTACTGATGAGGAATTTGCGATTTTTCAAAACGCCGGATATTTGGGCTTGTATGGTGGCATGACTGTCTCAGACATCCATACAAAAAAAGGCTTGAAGAAAAATGAAAAAATCCTTGATTATATGGGAAGTACAGAATTGATTGCTAATCTGTTCAGAATTTCTCAGACTGAGGAGAAACTGAAACGAGATGAGATAACAACTGCCATCGATGCAAATTACACGCACTATGAAGTCGCTGAGAAAATACGCAAAGCTATTATTGAAATGGGGGCCACACTACCAGAAGACTTGCCTGTGCCGGATAAAAGCGTTCAGACAGTTGAGCGTGAGGAAATACGTAAACTCAGAAATTCAAAGAAAAAGCTGATGCTGTACGAATAGAGGTATGAAAAACTTGAAATAGCAGAGTGGTTCTGATAACATTTTGATAACAAAAAATCGGCAAGTGTCGAATAATGTGGAAAACAGGTACAATGGAAAAGCACAAAACTTAAACAAAATTGTTTAGTAAAAGTTAAGATTTCCTGAGTGGGAGTAGGGCTAAAAGGGCGTTAGGAAGCTTACCTGTGAAGTTTTAGTGGCGCTTAGTCATCGGATAAACACTGTGTTTTTAAGGGTTTAAGAGATATCTGAGTATGTGTTAGGTGGTTATGATTTCAGTCACTTTTTGACGTCATCATAACCACTTAGTTTTGTTTTCGTAGCTCCGCGAAAAATAAAGAGAAAGTTGCTCAAACTCGGGTTCGACAGTCTGTAGCCACGAGAAGTGCCTCAAAACCTTGTGACACAAGGGCTAGAGGCACTTGTGGATAAATTGCCGTGTGTCTACATTTTTGACCTCTGAAAAAGGGAAATATCCAGTATTTTAGCGGGTTCCGGGATTTTAAGCAAAAAAAGAATTCTCTTTTGAGCTTCGTTTATCTCCGTCCTTTGGTAGACCTTTCCGTCCGTCGATTCGTATTCGATTAGATGCATATTTTCCAGTTCTGAACGTAATTGGGGCCATGTTTGCAGGGTGTTAACCTCTGCGATTCTAACGAGGAGAAGGGATAACCAACACAGTAGAACATGGGCCCGGATTCTTTCTTCTTTTCTATGATAGACAGGCCGTAGTTCAAGCGTTGTTTTCAATGTGCGAAACGCTCGTTCGACTTCAAGCAGTTGCTTGTAGCCTAAAGCGATGTCTTCTACGGAAAGGGTGTCATCCGACGAACGGATTAGATATTTTCCATCCAAGTGTTCCATCTCTTTAACGACTTGGTTATTGATCTTAAAATTACCCTTAGAGTCCATCTTGAGATACTTCTTGTACGTGATGTGACTGTTAAGACGGCAATGGGCTTTGGAATGGGCGCTTCCATTCAGTTCTTTAAGCTTAGCAAGTTCCGCTTTGAGTTTCTCCAGATGCTTTTCACGTCTTGCAGCATCACGTCGAGCCTCTGCAGGATTGCGGACAAGCACATAACGAACGCGGGCTTCTCCGTCGCCTACAATGACTTCCTTGACTTCAAGATTCTCGCGCACAGATCGGAATCGCCCAGGATGAGCTAGTGCCTTTTCAACGATGGGTTTACCAGCTGTCATTCGTTCCCCTACAATATAGTGTCCGCCCGCCTCTTGGAGAACGCGCAGGTTTCCCTCGGATGAAAAACCTCTATCTGCTACAGTAATTACGCGACCAAGCTTCCAACCGGTTAAGTCTCGCTTAACCTCTGGAATGACCGTCATATCGGAGGTGTTTCCAGGCCAAGACCAACATCGTATAGGAATACCGTCTCGCGTCACTGCTAAACCAATCACTATTTGAGGGAGATCGGGCCGACTGTCTTTTGAATGCCCTTGTAACTTAAAGTCTTCATCATCCCATTCATCCATCTCAAAATACGTGGACGTTGTATCAAAGAATAGAAGATCAACCTCTAAGTTGAAAAGATCGGCGACGGCATTGAAAACTTCGTGCTGAATCTCTTCTTCCGATTCTAAAAGGAAATCCATCGCTCTGTAGCAGTGCTGGACATCGAGATCATTCAGTCCTGGAATCATGACTTTCTTAGAGATCCATTCTTCCAGCCCAAGTTTACTGGAGGGGGCCAAGGCTCTATTAGTGACCATCGCCAAGATAACCCGTTCCATCTCCGTCCGAAACTCACGGTTCTTGAGACGCTTTTCCAGCAGTTTATCGATCCCAATGCGCTTCCAAAGTCCATCTAGGAACCAAACTCCACCCATAGGCCGACTGGATAAAAACTTCAACTCCGGCGTTTTGCCATCGAAAAGTGTTGGCTCTTCGCCCAGAAAACGCTGGATACTCCGAGCCAGACGCTTAAGTGCATCCATATCCAGTTCATCCATCCGTCCGAAACTATGAATCACCTCTGCCTGCGGTGTACCCGTCTTCGGATTTCGAACGTTATGAGCCAACTGAACATATTTAACGACCTTATTATCTTTGTTTTTGCGGGAACTTACACGAATATACATAGTACTATTATATCATTGCGCACCTACATTAATCAATAGAATGTCAGTATTTATTTGAAGTTATCCACAGATTCGTGTGCCTACACACTTTTGACTTATCCACTTGTGGATAAGTCTTTTAACCCGCATGGTTGAAGGATTTGAAATTTTTTCATGTGCCTAAAACGGTTTTGGACTGTCGAACCCGAGATAGATCTAGATTTTACAGGGTTCAAGGAAATAACCTCACCAGAAGCTGAAGAAATAAAGTCCGCCTTATTAGAAATAATTAAAAATAACAATTTCTATGTTCTTATTGATAACCTTGACGAACCATGGATTAATAGCAATCAAATGAATAGCTGGTTAAGAGGTTTAATCCTTTCAATGAGACAGCTTAAACGAGATTTTAATAATTTAAAGATTATTACTTTCTTAAGAGATGACATCTACGATGAAATAGCAAAAGGAAGTGATTTATTTGATTCAGAAAACGAAATTTTAAGAATAAAGTGGAAAGACGATAATAACTTCAGCCTAAGAAAATTATTAGCTACTAGGATAGCGACATATTTTAAAGAAGAGTTAAATGATTCATTACTTGCATTTGACAACAAGTGGTCTTATTTTTATCCCTTGAGATTGAATTATGGACAAGTACCGGGCAAATATCTTACAACCTATATAACAGAAAGGACGTTTTCAAGGCCTAGGGAGTTTTTACAATTTTGTAGACATATTATAGAAAAAAGCCAGAGCGAGAAATTACCAGTTTTACAGGATGCAGTACATATAGCGGAGAGGGAGTATTCGAACTGGAAAGTACGGGATCTAGTCGGTGAGTATTCAAAGACATATGAAAACTTAGAAAATTGTATATTATCCTTTTCAGGAGCATGTCAGAATTGGCAATTGTCATATGCGGATTTGGTTACACACTATAGTAATTTAAGTGATGAGCAGAAAATTTATAATAAAATTTCTAACAAACACCTAGGACAAGATGATCTTATTAAGTTTTTATTTCTTGCAGGGTTTCTTAGAAAGGTCATTCTTAAACTGGGCGTAAGGACTAAATATCTAACAAGTATAGAAGAGAAATTTGTCAGTCCAAGTACTAGTACGTTCGATATACACCCGGCTTTTAGAAAGAAACTAGCTGAAATGTAATTGTACAATACAATACTAACATACGCCGTCTGAAAATCACTCAATAAAACCCTTGAAGAAGGGTTCGAGACTGCCTTGAAAGCATCGGAAACGATGTATTTGTAAAGTTTCTGGATAACCCAGAAATCGTGGATGTGGGACGAGAGCTTAATTTATTAGACGCTTGAATAAAGCGTCTTTTTTCTTGGTAAATATTTGTCTTATCAAATTGGAGGAATATAGAAACTTACCGAGAATTAGCATATAAGAATGGTGAATAATGGAATACCATGAAGACATGCAAGTTCATATAGATCAACGAGCAGTAGCAAGGAGAGTGAAATGACTCAGTTAGAATTCTTTAGGCTGTTAACAGGTCGAAAATAAGAGAAGTAGGATTAATCCACATCACTACGAGGGCGGGAACTGGAAAATCGGCTTCATGGGGGAAAGATTAACAGGGACCTGAAGAGATGATAAGGGGGCTTAGAATTGTCAACAACAGATAACTTCTTTGGACAGCAGAAAGACAAATCGAGGATAAAAACTTTAATAGTAACGGATTTTTTCAAGGCGTACTTTTCAATAATCAACAATTCTGTTGGACAAAATGCGCGTGAAATCATTTATATTGATTTATTCTGTGGTCCAGGAAAGTTTGATGATGGAGAACCATCTACTCCCTTAGCTCTATTAGACATGGTTAATAACTTTAAATCTGATGACATACGTAATAAGTTAAGAATTGTATTTAACGACGAAAATAGTGAATACATCGAGAAGTTAAAAAGTCTGGTATCAGATCATGATGTACGATCTAAGCTTAATTATGATCCCGTTATTACTAATAAAAAAGCTGGTAAAGTTGATATAGAAGTCCATTTGAACAAAAAGGTTCCCATTTTCTCTTTTATTGATCCTTGGGGGTATAAGGATGTTTCTGCTGAACAGACCTGGGCGCTGGTGGAAAATATTGGTTCGGACTGTGTGCTGTTTTTTAACTCAAACCGTTTTTTGATGGACATGCCTAAGGAATCACGGTTATGCTATTTTGAACCAATATTCGGCGATCAGTTACCTGAAGTTGAAAAAGTGGTAGATAATAGGCAAATGAATCAAAAGCAAAAGACACAAAAAATAGTCGAATTGTTTTCCAAGAACCTTTGTAATGTGATGGGTAAATCGGATTACTCTGGTTACAAGTTATTTGTATTACCTTTCAGTTTTGAGGCTGATGATAAAGAAAAAATAAGTCACCACATAGTATTTATCACAAAAAACCACAAGGCAATTATAGAAATGAAAAAGGTCATGTTAAAACACAGCAATACGAATAACATACAATTAGGATTTGACAGTAAGGATCTATTACAAATTTCACTTTTCCATAGAGAGGATTTTCTCGATGAGGCAATTATTGATTTAATAAAACGGCGTTTCCGAAATAACCGAAGTTATCTAGATAAGACTTGGACAATCGCCTCTTTGTTGCAAGAACTTGACGCATTCAATATGAGTTTGGTATATCAAGTTACCCCATATTCGTTTGAAGAGGTCAAAGGGGCCTTAAAAGTCCTAGATAAAAAGGGTTTAATCGAAATTATCGTAGAACCAAATAAAAAAATTAGAGAGAATATTACCAACGACAGAAATTATAAAATCAAAACAGAAATGTTGGTGTAAAAAGTGGCTAATAAAACTAAAATCGAATGGACCGAGTGTTCATGGAATCCGGTAACAGGTTGTACTAAGGTTTCGGCTGGATGCCAAAACTGTTATGCAGCCACTTTTGCTAAAAGGCTTGAGGCAATGCATAACCCCAGATATACAAATGGATTCAACGTGACGATTCATGAAGACTTAATAACAGCGCCTGTAAAATGGAAAGCACCAAGAAAGGTCTTCGTAAATTCAATGTCTGATCTATTTCATGAAGTCCTGAAGGATGAGATAATACTTAGCATATTTGATACTATGAATAAGGCCTCTTGGCATACATTTCAAGTGTTAACAAAAAGACCTGAACGCCTCCAGGCTTTATCAAATCGAATCAACTGGACTAATAATATTTGGATGGGCGTTTCAATTGAAAGCAGTGATTATTTGTATAGGGCTGAGCAATTAAAGAGTACCAATGCTCAAGTGAAATTTATATCTGCGGAACCCTTACTATCCGATTTGAGTGGTTTAGATCTCAATGGCATCGATTGGATTATAGTTGGCGGAGAATCTGGTCACTATTGTCGCCCTATGGAAGAAGAATGGGTGATTAGCCTTAGGGATAATGCGAAAGAAACTGGGGTTCCATTTTTCTTTAAACAATGGGGTGGAACAAACAAAAAAAAGAATGGAAGATTACTTGAAGGCCGGACATATGATGAATATCCCCAAATGGAATAAGGCAATTGGATGTAGGCCGAGAACTTAATTTAGTGCAAGATCAGACGCTTGAATAAGCGTCTTTTTTCTTAGAATATTTGTCATACCAAGATGGAGGAATTTAGAAACTTACCAAGAATTAGCATATAAGAATGGCGAATAATGGAATGAACTTGAAGATATACGAGCCCTAGAGAGGAGAATGAAAATGACGCAACCCGAGGCAATTATTGAAGCATTTAAAGCTACAGGTGGAACAAGAAGTAAACATGAAGTTGACACATGGGTGTGACAGAAATATGGGGACGTATGGAAAGATTTTGGTACTCCTATGGCAGATATGGTCCCCGTATCTCAGGAAGGAAATAGCTCTACAAAATGTCCGAGAAGAATTACGTGTTCTTGAAAGAGTTTCATCCTGGAGAGTACCAATTAATTATGTGATTATATCTATTTTAGACCAATGATGTTTTCTAGTAAGGAGTTAGCTGACTATAAGTCTTATCATTTGCCATCTGGCTAGGACGTCAGGTGAAATACATTGGACGAAAAACTGAAAGCAATGAGGGAGTACAAATGAATACAGTTGTTGAACAGATTGCAGTGGATTTAGGTAAAATCAAAAACTTAGCTGAGGATTTCCTTTTGCATCACTCACAAATTAGGTACTGTGGGCAAATTGAGGGTGTAATCGGATTTAGTAGTTACGAGTGGGTTAAAATAGATCACCAAGGCCAGCAGATTCAAGCACGCTTATATAAAGAATATAGTTGCCTTGCGGAGCTAATGGAAACCCTGATATCTGAATTACCTTCCGAATACCAACGGACTTTTAAAGAATGCAAAGGTGAAGTGCTTTCCTGTATAGAACAGAATCGGCAAGTGTGGGACTCCTCGACAACGGAAGTTTTTGAAAAAGTACATGGGAATTTGGATAAACAGTTTGAGTTAGTGAAGAATTTATATAGTAACAACGATGGCGGTCATATCTTTGTGCCTGACACGAATGCAATACTTATTAACCCACATTTAGATAAGTGGACTTTTGAAGATGCAGTTAAGTTTGAGATAATACTTACCCCATCGGTATTATCCGAATTAGACCAACTAAAAATGGTTGGTAGGAACGAAGAGGTTAGAAACAAGGCTCAGTCTATTATTAGATCTATCAAAGAATACAGAAGACGTGGAAGACTTACAGAAGGTGTAACCCTTAAAAAGAATGTAAGCATGATAAGGGCATTGGCAGTGGAACCTGAATTTGAAAAAACTTTTTCCTGGTTACAAGAAGACAATAAAGACGATAGGCTACTGGCATCTTTCATGGAGATAATGAAGGGGTACCCAAACTCTGTTGTGATTCTAGTTACCTCGGATATAAATCTACAGAACAAAGCTGAATATGCCAGACTACCTTTTCTTGAACCGCCTAAGGAAGAGTAAGTTAAGTCTGGGGACCAGGGTACTTTATCAAAACTAGTAAATTCCCTTCCTGGCAGGTCGCACGTTCTAGCGGGGGGAGTATTTCGCCGGGGTAAGGTTTAAAGATAGTGCGGCAAAGTAAATGCTTTAAGCCTAACAGAAATAAGTTATGTAGAATTTAAAGGTGGTAGCCAGTAGTGAATGTATTGAGCTCCGAAAAATGCCAATTGACGATGGAGGCTGATGCATATTTTATTATGAAAGTAGGTTTTAAATCCTGGCTTAAGTTTACTTGGATATCTGAATCTTTACAGGTAAACTCGGGGGAATAGGAGGAGTTAGCAATTATGTACAAACAGAACAACATACCGGGAGATATTCTTTTCCGGGATTGGATGGATTACATACAGAAGAAAGTCGGGCAGGAACAGTGGGTAACGGTTTACTGCATTAATAAGGGGGACTGGGGAGAAACGTATTTTTTCAGTGCCCTCATTCAAAACACTATGGTAGAAGAGGCTTTAAACAACGAGTCGTGGGATTTACGCATGGGTAATGGTATGCCGGGTTGCACTGAGTACTTTGGCCACGAAGTTGAAAGCCAGATAACTTATCATAGGTTCGGAAACGACGACGGGATAGAACCGCTTATTCACTGCCGTGAATTCCATGGCATTAAAAAGAACTATGTAGAGGTGTCCGAAGAGTTTCGGCTTTTTCACAATCTTTATTATGATAAGTCTTTTAATAAGTTTGTGAAGATCAATAAAAGTGGGGCCGAAGAGGATTATATACTTATCGAGGAAGATCGGGTACAGATTAAGTTAAAGCCTCTAAAGCAATTCCTTGCCATTAAGGAGATGCATTTGGCAATCTACTTCTCCATCGATCGATACTCAGACAAGACTCTTACTAACCTGGGCCTGAGCGAGATTCGAAAGGTTGTAAAAGAAGGAAACTTACATTATTTTCGCTACATCGATGAACCGGGAGTCTCTTATAAAGATGATAAACCAACTTTATCTCGGTTGGAAGGGAAGAAACTAATCCAGGGAATGCCTAAGGAGAAAAGTGGGATTTGGCCTTTCGAGGCAGAGGCGGACTACGAGGACTTTATTATCGGCATAGACGGTAACGGGGACCCCAAACTGTACACCTGCAACGAAGATAAGTTATCGAACTACTTCGGCAAGAATCCACACGCTCCACATTATTTAACACCTGTGTACTTTAGGAGGGATGTTTTAACGAAATACTACTCCAAACCAGAGATGTACTCCGTAGAAGATGGTTACCTCAGTTGCGGTACATTATGGGGCCTGCAAATGGATAACAACCATGGAAAGTACATAATAGTGTTCTTGGGTGACCTTGGTCGGGACCTGCCTGCTGAAGAGCGTGGGTATTGGAAGAGTTACAACGTACCACCAGAAGGTACAATTAGTGATGTGAACTGGAAGCGGAGCTTCCTGGCCGAGTTTACTAATCCAGAAAAGGCTGATCTACTTTTTAAGCACCAGTTTAATATCTTTCAAGAGAAGTGGTCAAAGAAATTTGGGTGGCTTCTATTCAAGCCACTATCTGAAGATGATGAGCATAACTTCAAAGTGCTGAGGGTTCCAGTCTCAAATGACCAATCTGAGTTCGATCAGCAATCCATGGCCCTCACAAAAGTTCTAGTTGATTCCCTTAACGAAGAGGAGATTCAGGCACAGATACTAGGGGAAGTCCCCAAGAATTCAAAAGGTATTAACAAATTATCTCTTTGGTTTCAAGAGATGGGGTTGATTGGGTCAGAGGAGCATATTAAATTTCTCAGGTCTTTACAGGATTTGAGAAACGGGGCCGGTCATAGGAAGGGAAAAGACTATCAGAGGGGGGCTACCTACTTTCATTTGGGTGAAAGACCATTTGCAATCGTCTTTGAGGATGTTTTAAAGCAGGCAACGGAATTCCTAGAGTATCTGGATCAACAATTGCTAACCTAATTTATTACAATTTTTTGGAGGAGAAAAATTGAGCAAACAAGTACAAATCAATAATGCCGAGGAATTAGCCAAATTAAAACTAAGCATCTTGGAAACTGCCGAAAGTACAACAACAAAATTAAAGGAATTACTTGAGCACAAAAAAGGAATTGACCTTTTCCATGAGATTCGATTTCATGAATTCGGGCAGGATCCCTTGGAAGATCGAGCATTAAACTTAGTTGAGCAGTTGAACCAAACATTTACATATCTGACATCGCTAATGGCTACGGAATATCTTCTAGAGACGCACCCAGAACATGCACCATTTATTCTTAACTTGGGAACATCCCCTGGCTACGATGTAGTCTCAAAAGACGAGGTAGTTATTGCTGAAACATTTTCAGCTGTGAGTCCGAGCAGTAATGATAAATTAAAAAAGGATTGCATTAGGGTAAGAGCTCAGACTGGAGCTCTACATAAGTATGTATTTTACTATTCCCCTGATAAGCGTAACGTAGATAATGTCAGGAGTAAGTATCCTAACGTTAAGATAGTTCTATTGGATCTTTGGTTCTAGCTCTTACGGATTGCAATCTTATTTATTAAGCCCATTTTTGCCCATATTGAACTAGCTTCTCGCCAGGGGGGCTCTTAGGTTACTGAAGGATAATCACCAACTGAAGGATAAAACAGTAACTTTTCAAGAATAAATTTTTTTATTATTATAAAGAGTTACCGATAAACCCTTCAGTCCTTCAGTTACTTCAGTAGATGACTAGGCTATAATGGTCTTAAGATTAAATTTAGAAGAGCTAGCATGTGCGGACGCTTTACTTTTATTGATATTGAGGATATTAGAGAACGATTTAAAGCTGAACCAATACACCTAAAACCTAACTACAACGTTGCCCCGACTCAAAATGTCCCTGTCATAAACCCAGCTATCGGCCATAAAATGATCAATGCCAGGACAGAAACTGTAGATGATAAGCCAAGGTGCAAGCATAGACTCCAACGAAAGCGTTGCCTTATAGTAGCAGATGGGTTCTATGATCGGAAGAAAGAGGGGCGCACCAAACGACCTTACAGAATAACTCTAAAGAATAAAGAGCTCTTCGGGTTCGCTGGCCCTTGGGACACGTGGAAGTCACCCGATGGCGATATAGTTAATTCATGCACCATAATAACGACTACTCATAATGAGCTAATGGCGGGGATCCATGATCGCATGCCTGTCATCTTGTCGCGAGATGCTGAGCGTGCCTGGTTGGATCAGAGTATTGTGGACGCGGGGTATCTTAAGAGTTTGTTAGTGCCTTACCCAGCGGAGTCCATGATTGCCTATGAGGTTTCTGAGTTGGTGAATTCAGTTAAGAATAATGGGCCTGAGTGCTTGGTTCCTGTGGGAGCTAAACTGTTTTAGCTTAACTAAGTCTTTAATACGCTTCGAATCTGCGGCTTAGGGGACACTAATTTACAAAGCCGCAATTGGCTACTTTTGTTGTTAGAAAAACCGAAAATGCTTGGTTCTTTACAGGAAATTGGTGGATATGGCCTAACGAGTGTTACAAGCAGATGAAATCTTAGAGTTTCTAGCATTATTACTTAACGGACGGAATATTGCTTGTCTTCAAACCGAATGGTTTTCAGGGGCTGAGGGAGAACTGCAAATGGATTTGTGCTGACGTGCTTGAGGTCTTTCTATAATTGCCTTCTATCGGAGTTGCTAGTAATGCTTAACCTACGGAAGAGGAAAGGTCACTCAAATAAGCAAGGACTCACCCCTATGAAGAATGTTTGTTATGGAGGAGAGAGCAAGTATGAAAATCTTTCTATCATGCGTTAGCACCGAGTTCAAATCTTATCGTCTAAAGCTTGCAAATCAACTAGGCGCACTTAAAGGCCACCCCTATGAAGTTAAAGTTCAGGAAGATTTTCAGCAAGGTGGACACATCCTATTGGAGAGCCTCGCAGATTACGTCCGGAAATGTGATCTTGTCATCCACCTCGTTGGTGAGGCATCCGGTGCCCGACCCACCCAGGAACATGAGCAATCCCTTCTCCAGACCCTTGGAAAAACTGACTCCGCGACGTTTTCAGGTTGGTCTTACACCCAGTGGGAATACCGACTTGCCCGCTACTTTAAGAAGGAGGTATTGGTCTATTTCGCCAAACCTGAGGCTCCGCGCGACTTCGGTTGGCCAATTCGCCAGAGTGACGACGACGCTCGGCTTCAGCAGGCTCATGTACAGCACATTTACGACTCCGGCGAACATAGGACGAACTTTGACGGCTGGCATCAGCTTGTTCGAGAAGTTTTCCACGACCTGTGCCTGGAACTAAATCACAAGGTGAACAATTTGCCATATAAAACTCTCGGCACGCTATTTAAAGGACGCGAGGGATTCCTAGAGAAAATTCACACTATGCTGTCACAAGCAGAGTATTGCGGGCACCAGCGTGTGGCAGCTATTACAGCCAGTGCTACAGTTGCCTCCGTCCATGGCTTGGGTGGGATTGGAAAGACACGTGTGGCTTTAGAGTTCGCCCACAAACACTTCGAAGATTACACTGCCTTACTCTTCGTGCGAGCTGATTCTCCAGATGGCCTCAAGGCTAACCTTGGAGCACTCTGCAGGCCAAGTGTGCTCGATCTTGAGGAGAAGGATACTAAAGAACTCGATGTACAGGTTGCTGCAACGTTACATTGGCTACAGCAGCATCCTGGCTGGTTATTAATATTAGACAACGTGGACACAGAGCAAGCCGCACAAGCGGTGGAGAACATATTGGGTCAACTCTCCAGCGCCGGGCAAGTACTCATCACCTCGCGGATTAGCCGCTGGTCAGGGGCTGTAGAGAGCCTTGCATTGGATGTCTTAACCGAAGCGGATGCAGAGAGCTTCCTGCTTGAACGCACTGCGAATCGGCGACGAAAACAGGCAGATGACGCCTCACAGGCTCACAAGCTGGCGGTGACACTTGGCAAGCTTGCCCTAGCGTTGGAACAGGCCGGAGCTATGATCGAGACAAAACGGATGTCCTTTGCCCAATACCTCGAACAATGGCAGACCCAGCATGACCGAGTGCTGATGTGGTTTAACGAGCGGTTAATGCAATACCCATTGAGCGTGGCGGTAACGTGGCAGACCTCATTCGATCAACTCTCGGAACCCGCTCGTCGATTACTAAACCGGTTGGCATGGTTCTCCCCGGATCCGATTCCTGAAACGTTGCTGGACGTCACAATCGAAGTCTCTTCCTTAGACGATTCAGGGAAGTATGGAATCTCAGAACTCCCAACTGAGCTCTTCGATGCACTTGCCGACCTAGAGACATTCTCCCTAGTGACACGCGCCGATGACGTGCCCACATTTTCCGTTCATCGCTTGGTGCAGGATGTAACCCGTCGAAGTTTACAGGGTGATGGGGAGCACCATGAACTAACGGGAGCCATGGATTGGATAGATAAAGCCTTTGTCGGCGACCCGGAAGACGTACGCTCGTGGTCCACGCTGGACCCTCTGGCACCTCACGCCCAAACGTGCGTGCATTTTGCCGACAAAGCTCAAATCAACGAGCCCACAAATCGGTTGATGAACCAACTTGGTACTTTCTTCTATTCCAAGGCACTTTATGCCCAGGCTGAACCGTTGATGAGACGCGCGTTGGCCATCGATGAGCAGAGCTATGAAGAAAACAACCCTAAAGTGGCCATCCGTCTTAGCAATTTGGCACAACTATTGCGAGCGACCAATCGGTTGAAGGAGGCTGAGCCGCTCATGCGCCAAGCGCTGGCCATCGATGAGCAGTACTATGGAGAGAACCACCCTAAAGTCGCCGTAGACCTCACCTGTTTGGCGGGAATGTTCCTGGACACCAATCGGTTGAAGGAGGCCGAGCAGCTGTTGCGACGGGCGCTGGCCATTGATGAGCAGGGCTTAGGAGAGAACCATCCTAGCGTTGCCATAGTTCTTAGCAATCTAGCGGGACTATTAAAGGCCACCAATCGGCTGAAGGACGCCGAGCAGCTGATTCATCGAGCGCTGGCCATTGATGAGCAGAGGTATGGAGAGAACCACCCTAAAGTGGCCAACCATTTCAATAATTTAGCGCAACTGTTACAGGACACCAATCGTTTGATGGAGGCCGAGCAGCTGATGAGACGGGCGCTGGCCATTAATAAGCAGTACTATGGAGAGAACCACCCTACTGTGGCTATCCATATTAATAATTTAGCGGCACTGTTGCTGGCCACTAATCGGGTGCAGGAGGCTGAGCCGTTGATGCGACAGGCGCTGGTCATTGATGAGCAGAGCTTAGGAGAGAACCATCCTGACGTCGCCATCCGCCTCAACAATTTGGCGACACTGTTGAAGGCCACGAATGGGGTGCAGGAGGCTGAGCTGTTGATGCGACGGGCGCTGGCCATTGATGAACAGAGCTTAGGAGAGAACCATCCAGCCGTTGCAACCGATATTAACAATTTGGCGACACTATTGCAGGCCACTAATCGGATTCAGGAGGCTGAGCTGTTGATGCGTCGAATGGTGGGCATTCTGCTCAATTTCAGCCTCTGCAACGGGCATCCACATCCTTATCAACAAGCTAGTCTTAACAACTACATTCAATTGTTGTTGCAAATGGGCCTCTCGCGAGAGCATGCCAATGCCACAATTCACGAACTTATCCAGTTTGATAATTTATAAGGAAATCTTAGACTGGCTGGAAGTGGGATGTGAACCTTTGTCGGTTTGTCTAAAGCACTGACGTTGAATAAGCATCTAGGAGCGTGGAATGAGAGTCAACCACTCGTAGATGCCCAAACAAAGTCTTGTCACCTATTTAAAATACGCTTTTAAAATATACCGCTCTATGCGGCTAATTTTTTAATCCCTTTGGAATGGTGACAAGGGTGTTCAAGGTTTTACTATTCTAAGCAATATAAAAACAGAGTGGCTAGTCAATGGTGGACAGAGAACTCTCGATTCGTACAAAAGTAAAACGGTTATGAAGAGTCACATGGAATATTTCGCGGGCCTACCCCTATATGTTGAGAGTGATAAGTACTTCTTTGTACACGCGGGGGTTAACCCTACGAGGAAAATTGAAGACCAAACAGAACAGGATTTCCTATGGATTAGACACGACTTCTTAAATGCTTCGGATCTATCTGGAGCAACAAGTAAGATAGTCGTATTTGGCCATAACCCGACTGTCGCATTTACAGGCAAGGGGGAAATATTTATTAGCCGGGATCGGATCGGTATCGATACTGGTGCAGGCCATAACAAGCGATTATCGGCTTTTGATACTCGGAGTCAGTGCTGCTACTGTGCTGATGTGAAATAAGTAATGGAAATGGGAGGCTGTATAGTAGTACGCGTCTCCTTCAAGGAATAAAATATTGTTAAATAGTTCAAAAGACCCCTGCAATTGCAAGGGTCTTTTCTCATTGGTTACTTTCGCTTGCTTTCACGAGCTCTTAGTATGCTTGGCCTAATAATCTTTATTATTTTCCATCAACTCGTTCAGAAGATGGAACATCTAACCAATCGCCTATTGTAAGTACTTTGTCTACCAATACACCATCGGAACTATTTTTTCTCTGGGTCGGATACTTAAGGTTAACTACCATTTGATGTGACTTTCCATCTTTTAAAACATCATATGCTTCATTGCATCTTAAGTCATCCTTAGATAGATAAGCATGTAGAGATGTATGCTTATTTTCCGAGTCTGATATCTTTATAGAATAATATTGATTGTCTTTACCGCTAAATTCATAATTAAAATAATCGTCAAGTTCTGCCCAAATATAAAACTTTACCCCAGTGGTAGATTTTTCAGCCTTAAACTGAGCAAATGATACAGGTGAGAAACCCCAATAACGTACAAGATCTACCTTAAAACCTTGATCTGTGTTTTTTAGGTATATCTGTTTAGGAGTAGCTTGACCTTGAACAAGAAAATCTACGATTACATATTTGCCTATTGGTACATCCTGATTTCTTGCAGCGTTTCTTGTAAATTCCACCGTTCGTTGTTTACTACTTTTAGTTAATCCTTTAAGTTTTTCTGCGTAAAGGTCAGGATTTAATATTGTCTTAGAAATTTTATCTGCATCATCGTTTGCACTTGCAATAATATAGTTTTTGACTACATCTTCAGCTGTTTGTTTTTCAATGGGTGAACTATTTGTAGGAGATGAATTAGAGCAACCTACGAGGATCAACATGGCAATTAGCGTTAGGAACAGATTTGAGTAATTTCCCTTCATTCTAATAGTTTTCATTTTTTTCCTCCTCATTTTGCGTTCAGGAAAATACTAACATTTAATAATACCAATAGTCAACATAAATAATACAAATAGCACCTTCAAGCCCCTCTGCAAATACCATATAGTGGTAAACGGAAGGGGCAGTGAAGATGGTTTTTGAGTATTTAGGTAAGCGAATTAGAGAAGAGAGGACTAAACTCAGACTTACTCAGGAACAACTTGCCGAGGCTGCAGGAGTAAATGAGTCATACATAGGTCAAGTTGAGCGAACAGAGAAGAATCCCAGCTTAGAAACAGTGGTAAGTATTGCTAACTCCTTAGGGGTCACAGTCGATTACCTTCTTCAGGAAGAAGTTCATGTTGAACCTAACAGTTTAATCAATGAACTAATATCCGTAGCGAAGAATAAAGATACGGATGAGCTCAGATTGATGCTAAACATTTGTAGGATGATCAGCGAACACTCAAGCAAATTGAGGATGGAATAAATTAATGGAGGCTGTCACGTTTAGGTGATGCCTCCATTTTTGCTATAGAGTTTTTACGGTGAATTGTCTTATCGAAGAAGGAACAGGACTGGCAGGTCCTTTCCTCATAACACCAGGTCTTGAAGCTGGCTACGTATACTTTAACTGAGTGGCGTCCGTTACATACAGGGCAATCTTCATAGTGTCGGTTTAATTCGCCAGTTTCGTCGGCGATGACTAAGATGGGGATTGTGCGGTTCAATTTGGGTGACCTCCTTTCTAAATAGGGAATTTAGGCCTTCAACCGGGCCATCTCGTCCGCTAGTATCCAAAGTGCCCTATTTAACTTAATGTTATTGTCGATTGATTGGACGGGCCGAGTTGTAACCCTTTTCCCTGAGGAGGCATGGCCTCGTTGTCCACCTCGCATCAGGTTTTCCTGGACCACGTTAAATTTCGTCCAGAGATCACTCTTGCCATCATCGAGTCTCTTTGGCAGTAGGATCTGTCTTGGCGATACTGGTGACTCTTCGCCATATTTTAGTGCAAGGGCAGACCGAGCAAATATTTCCTCTTCTGGACGTGATAGCTGGATCTCCTTCATTGTTCCCATGCTTTCATTAGCAATTTGAAACTGATCGACAATGGTATAGGCTGCATCGATCACATTATCTACTATATTTCCGCGGTGCTGAACCCTAATATCCTCCACTGTGTTCCCAATTAAAAGACCGTTAGCACACACGAACCGAAACAAGCCACAGAGCATTTGATAGCTTGACGTTCCATCGTGGGAATTACAAAGAACTATTTCATTAGCTTCTGGGGCTAAGATTTGATCCTGCCGCCTGAGTCTGATCATGTGTTTCGTGAAGTCAGCCTTACCCTCGATACGAGTTTTAGACTGACAGACAGAGAAAGGTAGGAAGCCTTCGGCCCTTAAACCATTTAGGACTTCAATTGTGGGAATGTACGTGTATCTCTCTGAACGTGAAGAATGTTTTCCCCCCGCAAATACACTTGGGGCTGCTCTGTAAATTTGTTCGTCGTTCAATGAAGTTCCTTGATCCATTTTGGTGAAGGATCCAAATTTAGTTGCTAGCATTTTTATTTCCCCCTTTAATATATTGGTTCTAAAATATAATGGAGGCCATCACGATAACGTGTGGCCTCCATATTAGATTTGTTCTGCGTTGATCGTCACATTAAAGGAAACCTCTTCCGGAAGAAACTGTCTGATAGAGTTTGGAATATTGATATAAAAGTTTCCTTTATAGAAGGTAACTGGTCTCTCAGAACAATGGGCTTTTAAATTTAACCCACTTAGTTTTGAGCTCAGTATGTGCCCGTTGGTCTGAATCATAATCTGATTTCCGATGGCAGTGATATGGCTCATTAGCTTATCAGCCTGATAACTGAAGCTTTTTGGCAGCTTAAAACCCCTGTCGGTTAGTTTAAGGGTTGTGGGTATACCTACAGTCTTAATGAGCCGAAGAACAAGTCTTGTCGTTAAGGAAGAAAGACCATCCGCAAACTTTCTGTCGGTATCGTCTGCTCCTGTAGACTTATGGTTGAGTTCATGGATAAAGGTTCCCAAGGCTTCTTCAAGGTTGCCGCTTAAACGCTCCCGCTTTAAATAGATCTCATCCTTATCATGATTATAGAGACCAACAACGTTCTCGCTTTTAGCATAGGTGTCAAAGACCCTAACAGTTTCTGGATATTGCAGATCAAGAAGTTCAGTCACTTGGTTAAATAACGAGAGCCGTTTTTCCTCGTGGTCATTGAGATCATCTGTCCAGGTAAACTCATAATCATCTGAGATCACGTGTATATCTTTGGGGATTCCAATGAAATCTGCTAGTGTTCTCCCGTAGTATTCTAATCGAATAGGGGTATGACCTAAGCATTCAGCTTCCCTTGAAGCTAAATCACTGGTCGAGATTATGGCTTTGCTGCCAAATAGGGAGTAGAACGTATTAACCCAAGTCTGCCTAACCTCTAAGTCAGGATAAAGAGAGTATTTTAATTCTTTGTAATTGCTTAAACTCACCCCGTTTGCAATGCGACTGCTTTCTTCGAAGTAACTTTGAATTACTGAGGGGTTATCCGCATTATTCAAGATGTCGCTGATCCTTTGGCTTAACTTTTCTTCATCGATTAGATCCCTGTCGCGGTTAAGTTGACTGATAGAGATCCCGTATGTGTATAAAGCATCGATATCTTTGATATAAACGCCCTTGTTATAGAGTTTTGTCTTACCCTGGCTTGGGTAAATGCCTTGGTTCATGGAACCATACAGTGGGGATAGGGGGCTGAATTGAAGGAAATATTGCCCTTTGTTCTTGAGTATGACTTTAATTTCTGGGATGGCCTCAATACTGACAAGAGAGCCCTGGATACTTTGATCTGACTGATAAATATCGAAAAACAACACATCTAAGTCATCTTCAACGGGCATTGATGTTGGAATAATGAGCCAGTTTTGACTAGCCAATCTAACAGAAATTCCTTTTCTTAAGCAGGTTAATATTGCCATTTTAGTCCCTTCCCCAAACTGGCCTATAGATTGCTCCTCATTCTTCTTGGAACTTGCTCCAATTCTTTTAGCATAGTTAATTGGGTATCCGTTCCCATGGTCGTGGATGTGAATAAACCCATCTTCCTCAGTAAGGCTAAAGTCGTCTATCTGACCACCAACTGCATCCAGGGCATTGCTCATGAATTCCCTGATAATGTGCCATTCACTCCAGCGCTCGTTTTCGTATTGCAGTGTAAGATTTACGTCAAACTGCTCACAGTACCTGTACAGAACTCCATTTATAGTTACGTTTTCCATCATGATTGCCTCCTTTAAATTGAAGAAGTGGCCCACTTATGTGAGCCACTTTCTTAAAACTTAGCATTGTTTAATTTGCCTGCCTAAGGTTCCTAAGATAAGCTAAGAAATCATCCGCTTGAGAGGATGTAAGTTTTCTACTTTCATCAAATTTATATCGCTCTACCATTAAAGACTTAGCTTTCTCGATCGGAATCTGCTTATTGTTAACCAGGGTAAAGATATCTGTTAGCTGTTTTTTACTAACCATTTGATCTACTTGAACTGAAAGGGCACGGAGTGGAGGGGAAGCTTCATATTCTTTGAAGTCCTCGATATCTTGTGAGAAGATCCCAGATGAGCGAGTGGCGGATAAGACTGCATCCACTATTGCTCGTTTCTTGGCCATTTTGAGAATTGTATTGGATATGCTAAAACCGTCCTGTTTTTTGTACTTTCGTTCCTTGGAGTTGCAGCAGCCAACACCTTCTGCTTCCACAAGGCCTGTCCTCTTATTTATTAGAGTAGCTTTTACCTCATAGCTAAAGAATCCATCCTGCCAATCCTCCATTCGATTGGACACAGCAATTAGTTTAGAGAACCCATAAATATCACAAAGTTTCTCTGCGCCAGGCTTTAGGAGTGAAGGTTTTTGACAGCCAGGGATTAGGCCATAATCTAGTCCAGGTATCATCAATTCTTTAACGAAGCTTCTTAACGAGGCATGTCGTTGCTTAGCTTCATTGAAGGTCAGAGCGAATTCAGGAACAACTTGAATTAGCTGGGCATTATGAGCTACGGCAGTGGTTTCGTCTTCAGGGACTATAGACGCTATAGCACAGGGCTCCTGGGTGACGTTTAGGCTTTGTACTTCAACCTTATTTAGTTGTGAGGAAAGCTTTGCCTTTAAATTGGACATTAGTAACACTCCCCTTTATTTAATACTGAATCGTCTATACGAGTTCCTGGAAACGTACTTGGAATAAATCTCGGGTCGCTCTAATTTTAGGACCTTTGAGTCAAGCCGTTCCGAAGAAATGTTTTTCCAGGTGATTGTTCGATCTCCGGCAACACAGATTTCATACGCCCCCATTAAAGCTTTCAACTTATTTGCCGCTTCGTCTTTACGTTCTGATGCTGTTTTTTCGGCATCGAGCGCTTCTTCGAATTGCGTTATTAAGGGCAAAGCATCATCTCGGGTAATTTGGGTCTTATTATTTGCATTGGGATACAGTCGGCTAAGTAATTCAGAAGAAGCCTCAGACCCATCCATAGGTGGGGGAGTCAATGTTTCAACGTTGTGCCAGAACCGTTTTTCTAGTGCGGTAAGCATTGCTATCAGGTCGTTATCCCTTGCA
Source organism: Desulfosporosinus sp. (assembly GCA_003512645.1). Classification (GTDB taxonomy): domain Bacteria; phylum Bacillota; class Desulfitobacteriia; order Desulfitobacteriales; family Desulfitobacteriaceae; genus Desulfosporosinus. Next base: position 4,037 of record DOPS01000314.1, on the reverse strand, counting down.
ATATAATGCCACATAAATTTATTCCCGCCAATTAGTACGGCGATATTTCATTTCTACGATGTACATTTTTGTATTCCTCCTGCCCTCTGTTGGCTAGCATGTTCAATTCAACAACCAATCAGCTGAAAATATATTATTTCTACTGATATTTGAATCCGAATACGCATTGGCTAAAGATTAAGATTCATGTAAACATTGTCCAATTCATCCTGCGTAATCCCGATATAGGCTAAAGTAACACTAGGAGAGGAATGGTTAAGCAGCTTCTGGATCCGTGTAATATCTACACCGGCCTTGAACGCGTGGTAGCCAAAGGTCTTCCTAAGAGAATGAGTCCCGATTTGCTCTTTGATACCTATTGCTCTGGCAGCATCATTGAGAATCCTATAAGCTTGCTGCCTCGTAATTGGCTTGTATCCTTTTCGACTGGCGAATAGTGCTTGCCCAGGTTTTAAGGTAACCACATACTCTTTCAAGGCCTTCTTCGAGGTTTCTCCTAGGGGAAAGTCTTTCAGCTTGTTGGTCTTCTTCTCCCTGATAACTATGCGGTCTTTGATCTTGCCTTTGTCATCGCAAACTGAAGCTACCGTAAGGGTTAAAAGATCGCTTATGCGTAGCCCCGAATTAATGCCGAGGACGAAGAGACAGTAATCTCTTTGGTTACTTGATCTTAGGATCTTCTTCATAGTTTCTAGGGCCTTTTTGTCTCTAATTGGCTGGACGTATTCCATTTTTGCGCTCCTTTCGCTATGTGCCTTATTGGCTGGTGGCGGGGGTTATGTCATGTTCGGAGGGGTTGGAAATGCCCTTGGATACAAGAAATCCCTGGAAGCCTCTGATATCAGGCGTTCCAGGGATTTGCGAATGCAACTCGCTGGGGTTGTGTTACATTGAAGAGTTTTATCGATATTCGAATTACTCAAGTTGCTTCACTTAGGGAAGCATAAACTTTTTCTCGTAAGGAGCAAAAAGTTAACACAAATCGATAAAAATCTTGTATAATATAGTTGCAAACCAAACAAGTGTTCGGAATTGGGACTTCGATGTTCTATGAGTTGAAGTCCTCTGGTTTATTTGCATCTATTTAGGACAAAATAATTTTAATATTTATTTAAGCTTATGAAAGAGGTTTTTAGAAGGCAAGTGTAGTATTAGTAACTTATAAAAATTTAGAATAAGAGGTACTAATATTGGCTCCAAAGTTGACTCCCATATATCATATAACCGCAATGGACAATTTAAAAGCTATACTAAGTGACGGAGGATTAAATGCCAACTCTGTTATGCAAACAAATGGACTAGCCTATACTAACATTGCTCATGATTCTATTCAGGATCGTCGTTGTAATAAACGAGTACCTGTTCAACCTTTCGGAACTTTACATGACTATGTTCCATTTTATTTTGCTCCCCGTTCGCCTATGCTCTACACAATTAATAGAGGATTTGTTCAAGGGTATAATGATGGTCAAAGATCGATATTACATCTCGTTTCAAACATAGAAGCAGTTGATGGAGTAAGGCCTTGGGTCTTTACTGATGGGCATGGGATAATGGCTTACTCAAATTATTATAATGATCTACAAGATTTAGATGAAGTAGATTGGGACGTAATGGAATCACAATATTGGAACGACACCGATCAAGACCCAGATCGTAAGCGACGTAGGCAGGCAGAATTTTTAGTTCACAAATTTTTCCCTTGGAATCTTTTTCAAGTAATTGGTGTCTACAATTCAAATATTGCTCGTTCTGTAAAAGCAATAATTGAAAATGCAGGATATAGTATTCCAATTGATGTTCGATCAACATGGTATTACTAAGGAGGTGAGAAAGCTGATCGAACTAAAGACGGGTAATCTTTTAACAGCCGAGGTTGAGGCCTTGGTTAATACTGTTAATTGTGTTGGGGTTATGGGGAAGGGTATTGCTTTACAATTTAAACAGGCCTTTCCTAAGAACTTTACTGAGTACAACAAAGCTTGCAAAGCTAATAATGTAAAACCTGGCAAAATGTTTACAGTGTCAGTCGGTGGTTTGTTGGTAAACCCCAGATATATCATTAACTTTCCTACAAAGAGGCATTGGAAAGGTAATTCCCGAATGGAAGATATCGATTCAGGTTTAGTTGCCTTAGTTAAAGAAATTAAAGACTTGGGGATAAACTCCATTGCTATTCCTCCGCTCGGGTGTGGTAATGGAGGATTAGATTGGAATGTAGTTCGCACAAAAATTGAAGTGGCTTTTAAGAGTATTCCTGACGTTAAAGTTTATTTATATGCTCCTTCAGGAAGCCCTGCACCTGAGGAAATTAAAATAGCAACTAAGAAGCCTCACTTAACAATGGCTAGGGCCTTACTAATCTCGCTTATGGATAGATATGGAATTCCTGGCTATCGACTGACTTTATTGGAAGTTCAAAAACTTGCATACTTCCTTCAGGAGGCTGGCGAGCCACTCAAGCTTAAGTTTGAAAAAGGTGCTTATGGTCCATACGCAGAAAATCTTAATTTTGTATTACAAGTTTTAGAGGGTCATTACATTAGGGGTGTCGGCGATGGTAGCCGTAAAAAGGATGTACAAGTGTATCTGTTACAAGAGGCTGCTACCAAAGCTACAGAATTTTTAAAAGATCAAACTGAGTCTATTGAACGTCTTCAACATGTTTCGGAGATCATAATGGGGTTCGAGTCTCCATATGGAATGGAACTATTAGCAACTGTGCACTGGACAATGAAAGAAAACCCAAATATAGTGCATAGTCCTTCTGAAGTTATCAAAGCGGTTTATGATTGGAATGATCGTAAACGTACAACGTTTAAAGAAAGTCACATCGAGACAACTTGGAAACATCTAAGAAGTTTAGACTTTCTAAAGTTTGCCGTTCAATAAGTTATCTAAGTTTTTTGAGCTATTTGTTTAGCTCTTTTTTTCTTTGCGAGTTTAGAATACTTACAAAACGATAAGTATGGCTGGTAAATATGGTATATTCTATGAAGTTTAAAGAGCCTCAAGACCAAAGATCCCTAGAAGCCAATTGAAACAGACTTTCCACAGATCTTTGTATGTGACAAATGTTTGTTGTGTAACATTACTATAGACTTGTATACTATAACTAATTTTTGTAGCAAGGTCATTAGCTAGAGGTTGAAGTAGTTATCTGGAAATAGTAAAATTGGTTTGGTAAACGATAACTTCTAAACCGCAATATTCGAAAACTTCTAAACCGCCAAGTCTTTTTCACGGGTCTAGCTATTCGAATTCCAGGTCTGGCAATTCGAATTCTTGGAGAAGTAACCCGTGAAAAACTAGATATTTTGCGGGAAGCGGATGCCGTTATTTTAGAGGAAATCCGGAGCTCAGGTCTCTATCGAGAATTATGGCAAAGCTTTGCAGTACTTCCTTCCATCAAAAGTGTCGGCGTAATGGGAGATGGTCGTACATACGAGTACCCCATTATCTTGAGGGCAGTCACCAGCGAAGATGCCATGACGGCAGACTGGGCCAGGCTCCCGTATGAAGTTCCTCCATAACATCTCTTCGTGGATTGTGAACGAAGTGCAGGGGGTTAACAGGGTGGTTTATGATATTACCTCGAAACCTCCTGGAACGATTGAGTGGGAGTAGGGTGGAAGGCTTGCGAATGCTGGATTTGTAAGGGTTTGAGGGGTGTTTGAGTATTTGGTAGGGGTTTATGAATTTCTCTACTTTTTAGCGTCATCAAAACCCCTGTTTTGTCGTTATCGGCTTACTAATTTTAGTTGGTAAAATGAAGGTGAGAGAATAATCTCGTGTGTCAAATACGATTTCTTTAACTAAAATCCATGTTTTCTATGATTCCTTCACGTGGTAGTTTATTTTAACTTTCAACCTTTGAATTGACGATAAAGTGTAGCACGAGAAATACCTAGCTCTTTAGCCACCTGGGTCATATTTTCTCCACATGTTTCAATGCACGCTTGAATAGCGTCATGCTCTAACGTCTTCCTAAAATTTCTAAGTTTGCACGCCTCCGAATTATGAGGAAAATCAATTGA
>DOPS01000371.1:0-3223 GCA_003512645.1 Desulfosporosinus sp. | reverse complement strand
GGCAAGCTCGTCCCGGCGGAGATTCGCAGTAAGGAATGGTGGATGATGATAAGCATCGATAATCGCCTGTAAGCATGATAAAATATAATCATATGATTAATCGTTACATAGAAACTCAAGGTAAGACTGAATAATACTATAGATATCACCTTTGTCCCAGTGTTGGAACAAGCGATCCTTATTAATAAAACTTTTGGATGTTACGACTCATATATTATCAAATGCTCGCCAATAGGAAAACATTATAAGAAGAATAAAGTCGACAAGAAGTTTGAAGCAGCAGAGATACTCTCAGCCGATTATAAGAAAGAATTTCGTGGTTTAAAAAGAAATGGACAGTCTTATCAATATCAGAAAGCATATTAATAGTGGTACTGGAGACAGAAACGGTGAAAGACGGGGAGGTGGCTATTTATGAGATCATTTAATACACTTTTACTTAAGGAAATGAAGCTAGAAAATCTATTGTCTTTTGGGAGTCAGCCTACTAAGCTTGCACTGAAGAATTTAAATGTCATAATCGGACCCAATGGTTCAGGGAAGTCGAACTTAATTGATGCTGTCAGTCTACTACAGGCAGCACCTACTGCATTAGCTGTACCCATACGGAAAGGTGGAGGTATACGCGATTGGCTTTGGAGAGGTTCGAATGAGATACCTACAGCATTATTGGAAGTCATTACACCTCCGGCAACGAAAGGAAACATAGATTTACGCTATCAATTTGCCTTTACTGCTTCAAATCAACGTTTCGAATTAGTCGATGAAAGTTTGGAGAATATTCAACCTTATGCTGATCAGCCTGATCCGTATTTCTACTATCGCTATCAGAATAAGCACCCCGTACTGAATAACGTAAATAAACAAAAGCGAACTCTAAGACGGGAAGATGTAGATCCAGAGCAGTCGATACTATCACAACGCAAAGATCCCGATCAATATCCAGAGTTGACCTGGCTTGGCAAACAGTTCGAAGCGATCCGTATCTACCGAGAGTGGAGCTTTGGGCGCAAAGCAATATTGAGACAACCTCAAAGTGCAGATGCACCGAACGATTATTTGCTTGAGGATTGTTCAAATCTAGGTCTGGTTCTCAATAAGTTGCGGGGAAATTATAAAGCTAAAAAACGTATTTTGGAATTAATGTACGACTTCTATGAAGGTATTGAAGATTTTGATATTAAAGTAGAAGGTGGGACTGTACAACTCTTTTTACAAGAAGGAGAGTTCATGATACCTGCTACGCGTCTTTCCGATGGAACGCTTCGATTTTTATGTCTTTTAGCAATTTTGTGTAATCCAGATCCGTCTCCCTTGATATGTATTGAGGAGCCAGAATTAGGAATTCACTCAGATATCATCCCAACTATTGCGAAGCTCTTAAAAGAGGCGTCAAAAGTTACCCAAATCATTGTCACTACACATTCAGAAGTGCTGGTGGATGAACTAACTGAGACACCCGAATCGGTACTAGTCTGTGAAAAACATGAAGGCTCAACTCAATTACGGCGTTTGGAAAAAGATTTACTGGAAGACTGGCTAAAGAGATATTCTCTTGGAGAACTTTGGCGCAAAGGCGAAATTGGAGGAAACCGATGGTAAGTCGTCAGCAATACGCTACTGTTAAACTCTATATAGAAGGCGGGGGAGAACAGAATCGTCTTAAAAGAGAATGTCGCCGTGCTTTTGCTTCGTTTTTTGAGAGCGCTGGTTTCCGTGGAAGGATGCCACGACTAGTTGCTTGTGGTTCACGTAATGAGGCATTTAGAGATTTTTGTAGTTCGCAGAAAAGTGCCGATCGATCGAATGAAATAGCTTTTTTGCTTGTAGACAGTGAGGATGCTGTATTGGGAGATCTGCAAAACAGGCCGTGGGAACACCTTAGAAACCGCGATCAATGGGTGCAACCAGAGACAGCAACCAATGAACAAGTTCATCTCATGATTCAGTGCATGGAAAACTGGTTTTTGGCTGATAAGGAAGCACTTAGACGTTTTTTTGGACAAGGGTTTAACTCCAACGCTCTACCCAATAATAGTAACATCGATAGAATTGTCAAGTCGGATGTTTTTAGGAGTCTTGAGAACGCAGACGCTGGATTAAGTTTATGCAGAAGATCCTGCCGGAAATTCTTTTAGGTAAAGGTTCTTTAGGGCATTCATTGACCGCGGTGGAACGGACAATGCTAACCATGCTTCACTATACCATGTGGGGCAAGGGGCTGAGTGATTTGGGAAATAGGTTCGCTTCTATAGAAGAGGCGATATATTGGGCTATTAATGATCCGCGGCTTTACCAGGAACTGATGGATTTGCTGGACTTTCAACTCTGTAAGATCAATTTTGTCGATAAGCCTTTAGCGGGTTTTGAGGATGAATTCCCACTGGACTTATATTGTGCTTATACCTTTGATCAGATTTTAGTGGCTCTGGGAAAACATACGGAACAAAAGAGGAGTTCATTTCGAGAAGGATTTCTCTACCTAGCTGAGAAGAAGCTGGATGTTCCTCCCAAGTCACCTGGTACTTCCCACAATTTGTCGAACCCATTATGGGGTTGGTTGTTATTTGAAGTGGCTTAAAGTTGATCAATAATGCAGTACAATGGATCTGTCCCGCCGTGTATTAACCATCCCGATTAATCTTGAATGCATTGAATAAGAATAGGATCGTCGAACTCTCTGAGTCAGCTATGACGAGCGGATTGGAATGGAATATTAAGCTATCACAATATGACTCAGGGGATATTCTGGAGAAAATCCCGCTACCTTTGAAGGATATTGGAATAATCTTGAGTTTACATTCTTTATTTGCCTCTATCCAATCTTTTAACTCGAAGGATTTGACTGAGGTTACTTCGCCTGATTTCTATGATTATATTGTGATTGACGAATTCCATCATGCTGCAGCCCCATCCTACCAAGAACTTTTAGAGTATTATAAACCGAAAGTGTTACTTGGACTGACGGTAACTCCAGAGAGAGCGGACGGACAAAGCATCTATACATATTTCGAGGGCAGTGTTGCTGACAAAATCTGTTTATGGGAAGTCATTGAGCGGAAATTGCTCAGCCCTTTTCATTATTTTGGTGTGATAGATAATGTTGACCTTAGTCAGGTTCAATGGGTTGCTGAAAAATACGATGAGCGGGAGATAGAAAATCACTATGTATTCGAAAAAGCCATTGCCCAAAAAAGAATTGGTTATGTAATCAACACCATGG
>DOPS01000179.1:0-5670 GCA_003512645.1 Desulfosporosinus sp. | reverse complement strand
ATCAGGTTAGAGTAGGAGGAGATAGGGATCTTTCTCAAATAAGATGAAGGAAGTGCTGGACATCCACGGGTTTTCACATTATGATATACGGCTCTTACTCAAATACGAATATATAATGGCTGGACAACCAAAAACCTGAATGATATAATAAACTGCAATAATAGGCGCAGAGGTGATAATGTTGCAGGAAAACATCGGACGAAAAGCTATGCTTATTTCGATGTTGTCAAAAGATGGGTTTGATCCAGAAGCAGCGGAAAAACTCTACAAAATCGAAATGCAAGTGACGAAACACTTTGAATATGGCGGTGTTGTCCCAGACTACTTTGAACTGCAGGATATCGAGATGGGCAAGGAAGCAAAGAAGGTTTATTGGGTTTCCAATACAACGGAATCGATTTGCCCATTTTGTGGGGAAAAAAGCACGGAGCTTGCAAATGAGTACTATCATAAAGAAATTCAGGATATTCCGGTGAATGGTATGGCAGTATTCCATGTATGCAGAGTCAACAAATATAAATGCCGGAACCCTGGATGTAAGCATAAGATATTTACTGAACGGACAGACGGATTTTGCGATGAGGATGCGCGGAAAACAGAACGGTTTAAGAAATATTGCGTATTGCAGGCTATGCAGAGCAACTGCCATGCTGCGGAGCAAGCACTGAAATTGGAAGGGGCAAAGGTTAGCAACGACACTATATCCAGATATGCAAAGGCTGTAGCGGCCAAAGTGATCGAGGAGAGCTTGAGAGATAACGATGTTGAGATCATATCCGTAGATGATGTAAACCTCAGGAAAGGTGACAAATCTTCGGCTTGCACTGTTTTTATAGATGAAAAAACCCATCGAGTTTTAATAATCATCAGGGGAACAAATAAAGAGGCAGTAGCGCAGGTTTTGGAGAAATTCACGTCGTCAAAGATATTCAGCAGGGATCGGGCTAGCGCATACTCGTCAGCAGCGACAGAGGCCAACAAGACTCAGGTTGCCGACCGGTTTCACCTAATCAAAAACGCTCAAGCTGCGGTAAAGGAAGCCCTTATGAGCGTAATTCCGGCCAGAATATTCGTGCGCGAAGGCGACGGCTCGGCTTTGAATGATGACTATTTCTACGTCCCCGATGAAACTGTAAATAAGCGCGTTAGGCTCGCCAAGCTGACAGAAAAGCAAGAAGCGAAATACAGGAGCACACTGAAGATATTAGAACTGGCTGGTAAAGGCATGAGGACGGCGGATATCGCGAAAAGCTTGGGAATGAATATGATGGACGTCCAACGCTACCGAAGGGTGGCAGTAGAGACACTGAAATCAGTCGATAAAAAAATCGAAAAAAATATAGCAATGATGAATTCCTCACAACAGCAGCATTTCGAGAAGATTGCGACACGCAACATAAAAACGATCGGTCCAAAGGCTCATCCGTCAAGTGAGTCAATCGTTGAACCATTCAGGGAGACTGTCACAGCCATGCTAAAAGAAGGGCACAGCCACCGCACCATATACCCAGTATTGAAAGAAATGGGTTTTGACGGATGCTCCAATGCCATCTACCAGTATATAGTCAAAGTGCGTAAAGAGAATTTGGAAGAAGCCAGACCGAATGAACTTGAAAAGCCTCAAGACCTGAATTTAGAAAGCGTTACCCATGGGACTGTTTATCGCAGCATACTCAAGGAAGCATCCAAAGATCGCACCAAGAATGGCGGAAAAAGCGATCCAAGAGCGAACGGGTGCAACCCGCTCGAAAACGATTCCGAAGCCAAAACTTAAAAACGAGATTTGTCTGCTCCAGACGACTCTCCGTTGCCACCTGAAATCAGGAAAATCATGTTCAGCAAAGGCAAATCTGACGAAGCTGGCAATCCGGTGGGTAAATCTGCTGAGACCGACAACCCAGCGGGAAATACGGAAGCAAAAAAAAACTGATTATGGAAAAGGTGTATGTTATGTTCCCAGTGCTGCAAGTGCTAGTGCAATTCTTGAAAGACTTCTACAATGTGTTTGATACCCGCAGTATTGAAGCATTGGATGTATTCATTTCTAAGTATATTAATTCCGAAATATATTCTTTGGCACAATTTGCAAATGGCATTCTAGACGACTATAATGCCGTGAAAAACAGTTTGCTTTACCCGGATATCAGTAATGGCCCGATCGAAGGCATTAACAGCAGAATCAAAATGAAACATAGACGTAGCGTAGGCAGAGAAGGCTTGGAGTTGCAAGCAAGTGGAATAAGATTGAACATCAATTATTTTCTCAAATAAGTATTAACTGGCGCGGGAGACCTTTAACAAGCCATGAAACCATTGTGAATCTGATTGGCTCGACACGAACAGAAAAAGGGCTTGTGGTTAAAAGCGTACCGGATACAAATATTTATGAAAAAGGTAAAAAAATAAGCAAGGAAGAACTAGCAAAACTCAATTTAAAGAGACACGAATTTCATGGAGAATGGAATTACACAATAACGCCCAATATGTAATAAATTGTATTATACTAGCTCTTAATATTTTGTGATCCCTAAGTCGAATTATATAGTTGGAATAATTGCGAAAATAGTAGCAAAACCATTAATACTGTCAGCGTACAGGAAATAATTATTAAACATAGAAAATTATAAAAGGTATCCATTTAATGGCTAGCAATCCCTTCGCAAGGTATGCAGGTCTGCGGAGGAGAAAAAACGAAGGGAGTGAAAATAAATTATTCAATTTATATCTCATATAGGGGTAGGAACAACATTTTAACCATAGTTGGCGGTACCCCTCTAACAGGATATTCACAAATTGAGGGGGGAAGTCCATGTAAAAAAACAAATGCCCGGTTTCATACCTGCTGAATTTTGAAAGGAAGTGGAATATCTGTGTTGAAGAGACGTTTCCAACTGGATGATACCATTTACAGTCCAGTAGCCTTTCTGTAAGTCTTAAAAAGATTGGATATTTTAACAGATAGAGCAAGGGTTCACCCTTTGTATTTAAGACGTATCCTAAACCCGGAGAAAAAAACTTACAGAGCAAACACATTACGACAAATTATTCCAAAGAACAATGGTAAAATAAAGTCGAAATTTATATAAATGGCAAACCCGTCGAAAGGCGGGGACGCAAAGCTATGGGTCTAAGGCTGAGAAGGCTATGACTGCCAGGTTGCTGTAACATATTTGTAGCACGCTTGGCCTTTCTCTTGCTTTGGAGAAAGGCTTTTTTATTTTATATAGAGATAAAAAAGAGGAGGAATTTGAAAATGTCTTGGAAAAAAGCCAGAATCATCAGGAAGCTAATTGCTTCTCTCCTAAGTTGTGTTTTCCTCCTTGCCAATCCACTTATGGCACAGGCTAACTGGCAGCAGCACCAGACTCCAAACACTTATTTAAATCCCAATGAAGTCAACGCCAACAATCCTGACCCTTTGACCGAGGCAATGAACAAGGCTGGAACATCGCCTTTTAATACAGACACAGCCGGCTTGCCTAATAACAAGCCCTCGCAACCAGCCACAGTCGATATAATCCAGGGGAAATTAATATTAAACTCTACTGACTTAAAAATTCCCGCTGAGGGCTCTCCCGTTATTTTACATCGGACCTATAACAGCGGCAGCACCCAAGTTGGGCCCTTTGGCATGGGCTGGGATTATAGTTATAACCGGTATCTTACAATGTACCATGAATATGCCATGCTGGAACATGCTGGCGACCAGGGAAGCCTGACATATAACTATACGAAAAACAACCCGTCCCTGAAGGTAAGCTCTTTTGACGGGGATAACCGAATTCAATATCCCCTGGATGACGGCTATTACACAGCAGTACAGAGTTCCAATACTGCCACGCTTACTAGGAATCAGGATGTTACATACACCGTCCAGGAAAAAGACGGTACAACCTATAAATATAACCGTTATCAGAAAAGTTGGGCACCGAATCAGATCGATGGAAAACTCAGCGAGATCTCCGACAGTAATGGCAACAGCATAACCTTTCAATATGACAAGCAAGGACACCTTATTCAAATAACCGATATGGGCGGCAGATCAACCAGCCTGTCTTACTCCGGTAACTTAATAAGCGCCGTAACTGATCCCCTCGAAAGGACAACTAGCTTTGAGTACGATGGAAATAACCGGCTAATCAAGGTAACTGACCCGGCAGGTAGCCTAGTTTCCTATAGTTACGACTTAAATAACCAACTTACCAGCGTGATCGATGCCGTGGGTAAGTCGTATAACTATACTTATGATAGTGGTAAGCTGAAAACTGTTACCAACCCATCCGGAACAATAATTGAAACCTATGACTACAACCCAGCTGACAAGAAAACAACCGTAACCCGTCTCGGCAACCGAGTTACAAACTACGACTATGACAGTGAGAACAATATCATACAGATAACAGATCCTTTAGGAAAAACTACAAAATCCACCTGGGACAGCAAACGTAATCAAACGTCTAAAACTGACCAGTTAGGTCAGACAACCAACTATGAATTTGATAGCAAACGAAACCTTACCAAAGTTACCGGCCCGGACGGACTTAGCGCGATCATCGAATATGAGCCGGTTTACAACAAACCGGTTAAAGTTACTGATCCCCAGAGTAACCAGACAAGTTATGCTTACGATGATCAAGGAAATCTTAACAAAGTAACCAACGCTTTGGGCCAGAGTGTCTCATTTACTTATGATAATAAAGGTAACAGAGTCGGAAGTACCGATGCTTCCGGAAACAAGGCTGCTTTCCGGTATGATGCATACGGAAACCTGCTTACTGCGATCGATCCTTTGGGACGGCAAGTCAATTATCAGTATGATTTAGTAGGGCGTGTACTTTCTATAACCGACCCGGCCGGTAGTACTCAGAGGTTTAGTTTTACTCTCAAGGATAGGGTGAAGCAAATCAGTGATCCCCTCGGCAATACTACCGTTTACGAATACGACCCGGTTGGAAGAATCAATAAATTAATTGCTCCCAATGGTAGTACTGCAGGCATCACTTATCATTGGTCAGGACAGCCTGAAATAACGACTGACCTCAACGGAAATCAGACGCACTATCTCTATGACAGTGAAGGTAAACTTACCGAAAAAATCGATCCCTTAGGTAACCTCACTAGCTATACTTATGACGAATTAGGACGGGTTATCTCCCTAACTGGCCCTGGAGGGACTGTCACCACTTACCAGTACGATGAAGTGGGGAATCTAATTAAAGTCACGGACTCTAAAAGTAACAGCATAAACTATACCTATGATGTCTCCAAAAGGATCACAACCGTCACAGACCAGCTTGGCAAGAAAACAACCTATACCTATGATGCAGCAGGAAACATAATCCAACTTACCGATCCTTTGGGAAACATTAGTCAAACTAACTATAATGCATTAAAACAGTTAGTTCAACGCAGCGATGCCAAAGGGAATGCCTTCACCTATGAATATGATGAACGGGGCAATATTACAAAAGCAACGGATGCATTAGATGGCATTTCCCTGTTTTCTTATGATCCTCTTAACCAGCTCATTTCTCAAACCGATCCAGAAGGGAAAGTTACTGGCTACCAGTATGACACAGCCGGTCGACGTTCTGTCAAGACTACCGCTAATGGCGATATTTGGGAATATAAGTATGATAATAAAGGGAATCTAGTTGAACAAAAAGACCC
>DOPS01000275.1:0-9302 GCA_003512645.1 Desulfosporosinus sp. | reverse complement strand
TTCAAATCCCCCCCCTGCTACCAATATATGCGGGTGTAGCTCAATGGTAGAGCGCTAGCCTTCCAAGCTAGTTACGAGAGTTCGATTCTCTTCACCCGCTCCATTAGAACTAATAAACCGTACTATAAGGTGCGGTTTTTGCATGTTACATATTCTGCTACAAAAGAAATTAAGACCAGAAGACCAGGTCGCAATAATTCTCACCTAACGGTATTTTCAATAACAAGGTGCTTCGCGTATTGACGCGGAGCACCTTGTTAAACTGCGTAGGCTATTAAATCAATTCAACAAACTTATCAACAAGTGTAGGGTCAAACTGTGTCCCTTTGAATTTAACAATTTCAGCCAGAGCTTCTTCTTTGGACAAAGCCTTACGATAGGGCCTGTTGTTTGTCATTGCATCAAAAGCATCGACGATTGTAAGGATCCTGCTCTGAAGCGGAATCTCTTCACCCTTCAATTTGAAGGGATAGCCATTACCATCCCACCACTCATGATGCTTAAGTATCCAATCCGAAATGTGCATAAGATCCGGCGAAGACTCGGCAATACGGTAGCCGATTTCGGTATGCAGTTTCATTTCGTTGATTTCTTCTTTAGTAAGTCTTCCGGGTTTAAAAAGTATTCTATCGGGAATGCCAACCTTCCCGATATCATGGAATTGGGCAAAGAGATACATGTCCTTAATCTCATTTTTCGACATGTTTATAGCTTCAGCCAGTTTGCCGGATAATTCCTGCATTCTGTCGCCATGCCCTTCGGTGATAAAGTCGCGGACTTCCAGCATTTTAGTCAAGATGCCAATGTTTTTACTCTTTTCACTCTGCCGGTGGTGAAGTTTTTCACGGTACATTAGATTATCCGCGATCTTCAACAATGCTTTTAAATCCTTTTGTGTACCATCCCCAACAGCATAACCTAGAGACATGCTAAGGGGTATAATGCGTTCCTCAGAATTAATAATAGCTAGTAATTTATCCATTTTGGACGCTTCGGCTGATAATTCTTCAGTAGTTGTGTGTTTAACTAATACGGCAAACTCATCTCCGCCAATCCGGGCAACGACATCATTTTGACCAAAGCATTCACATAAAATAGTTGCGGCTGTCTTTAAATAATCATCACCTACAGCATGACCGAGAGTATCGTTGACTAGTTTCAATCCATCAATATCACAAATGACAATACCCATTCCGCTCGTATCTGTATTTTGATATTTATCCAATGTATGATCAAAATAGTTTCTGTTATAAAGATTTGTTGGAGTATCATGGATACTCATGTTATAAAGTTTGACCTCTGATTCCTTACGCAGAGAGATATCTCTAACAACGGCCAGAACCGTATCGTCTCCGCATAAAACTAAGCGTGCTTCAAAGAAAGTATCTTTGTTAAATTTTAATTTTCCAGAACAAAACTCAAAAGTTTGTATTTCACCAGTCTCAAATAGTTTTTCTATGTTTAGGAATGCTAGTTCCACAATATGCTCAGCAACAAAGTATAAATCCTTGATATTTTTGCCTAAAAATTCAGCCTTCATATGAGAGGGAATCATAGTATTTTCAATATAATTATCAATTAAATTACCTTTACGGTCCAATAAGAAAAACATATCAGGAATGACCTTCAAAAATGCACCTAGTCGGTTTTCACTTTCCTTTAAGGCCTTCTCTGAGTTTTTTCTATCAGTTATATCAACAATTGTAACAATGATCTTAGACAATTTACCTGCTTCGTCAAACTCTGGTTCATGATCTCCCATTGTCCAGCGAAGATCACCGTTATCTGGATTTCTTATCCCGATAATTTGTTCGCGTGCAGGTTTGCCGGTAGAAAGCACTTTAATATAGAGGAAACTCGTCCATAGTTAAGCTTTGACCATCCTCGTTTATATAATGGGTAATGACCTCCTCCAACGAAACTTGAGGCAGATGTTCTATGAGAGATTGTTTCAAAAAAGATTGCTCTACGAGAGTTTTTTCGTTGTCTTCATGGTTTCTAGGGCTTCCCAGTTCGATAAACTTTCTATTGCATACCAGCATCTCCCCTTTCGGAGAGAACACAGCAATACCCACATTCAGATTTACCAATAGAGTTTTCATTTTAGCTTCACTTTCTCTGAGCTTTGCAAGTGTATCCGTGAGTTCTGCGGTCTTGAATATTACTTCCTTTTCAATGCTCAGATTACGAATATACAAAGTTACAACTATAGTAAAAATAACCAACGAAACGATGAGCAATTTGAACACGTTGGCATTAGAGTTTGAGAGAGCTAGCTTAGGGAAAAAATGAGCCAAGAGTAGGGGGATTAATAGCAGAGCAAAATTTCTTAATGACATAGTCATATATCCTTACTCCTTTAAAACTAAAGTTATAAATAGAGTTCTAACTAGAGTTTACGTTATTATTTAAAATTTATGGAAAAATGTTACTGTGCTATGCTTAGTTCTACATATTTCAATATAATTCAACAAAAATCTACTAATTCCTCTAAACCCATAAATACAAAATAATCCATCAGGTAAATCATTTTAACGGACATGTTTATGCTTCAACACAGTAAAAAAGAAACAGTATGGCTTCTTTTAAATGATGAAGTCACACAGTTTCTTTCACATAGATAATTATTTAAATGGTCTGGCTTATTTTGCATTTTCATGGATTAATTATACTGTAAGTCGTCGCTTATCGGCGCTCATCTGAAAAACGGTAGGTCCAGAAAGTTTCTTTCAGGAGCATGTGACTAAATTGATTTTTGGAGGACTTTCCCTTTTTTTGCCCCCTTGCAATACGAGACAGAAACATTTGGGATTGTGATTTATGGGACCGGACCGCAGCCAGCTTCACTTCGGACACATCTGAAATATCATTGACGATATCCGGCGGGCCGAGCACATCCTGAGAGTCATGAGAAAAAGCGTGGGCGTACACGACAGGGCGGTCCTGAACAGAAAGACGAGAAATGGCTCGGATCGTCACATCCCCGAGAGCGTTGTGATCTGGATGCACTGCATATCCTGGATAGTGGGTAAGGACTAGGGAAGGATGAATCTCGCGGAGGATCCGCTCAATTCTATCGATTAAGATTTCAGGGTCTTCAAACTCTATCGTTTTATCTCGCAACCCGAGTTTAATCACATTTTTGATGCCAATAGCTTGGCAAGCCTCTGCCAACTCTGCTTCCCGAATATGCGCTAGCGATTCTCGGGTGGCAAAGAACGGTTTTCCCATGTTGCGTCCCATTTGGCCCATAGTAGCACAGATATAAGTAATTGGAACGCCCGACTTCGCGAATTGTGCAATGGTTCCGCCGCAGCCAAACGTTTCGTCGTCTGGATGGGGGAAAACTACGAGAACATGTTTTTCCAATGACCGATGCCTCCCACTTTAATCCAAAGTCCATTAATAACGCATAACACCTGTATACAGGTGTTATGCGACGAGTCTATAGTTCGAATGGAGATAAACTAAGTTCGAGAGCCACAGCCAGTCGTCCCTCTTGATCATGGCCGGCGAGCAATAGCCGACCCTCTTGGTCTATCTCAAAATCGGTTAGTCCCTCGGCGTATACCCAGCCGAGTTCCATTTTGAGACCAACTCGGTACGGACCGTCGCCAGTGATAATCCCTCGTCCAAAGCGGATACGACCATTGCGAATATATGCACCCACAGTCATATTGCTTTCTTGCCTATGGGCTGCATAGGCACCATTGGTCGTCTCTAGGTGGAGGTAGACTTCGCGGTTGAGAAAGCTATCCAGCGCGAGTTGTACAATGGACTTATCAATTGAGTTCATGAACCTATTTCACCTCAAACCTAATGCTTTTTCCCTTATTATATACTATTTTGATGCTATTTACATCGGCGAGGCTACGTGTGAAGGGGTGTCTTAAGAATGAGGCGTTCTGCATTTTACTTCAAGACGAGATTATTTTTTGCATCTTAGAAGGAAATAAAGGTTATACTAACTAGATTTTCATAGAAAAGTATGGTAATTTTATAGTGGAACGCATATACTATTCAAGTAAGTGTTTATAGAGTTGATTGATATCGTTCATGTAGATGTAGGTTAGTAGTCTGACGGTAAGTTGTAGGTTAGTAGTCTAATGGTAGTTGTAGGATAGTAGGGTAATGGTTGTTTCAAATAATGTAGGTCAGTTGTAGGACGGTAGAAATAAGGATGGGTTTATTCTCTGTATCCGTGTCTTTTGTTACGGAAGTGGGGTCTTACTCTGTTTTTCTAACTCCTATTAGGGGCTTTTTTTATTTTCTAAAATTAAAAAAGAGGAGAGATAATTGTGAAAAAAGGGTTAAGTAAATCAATTAAGTTGAAGTCGTTAGGGAGAGGAATTTTATTTGTGGTGCTGGCATTGAATTTGGTTTTTGTTTCAGGATGCGGACAGACTGCCTCTGTTCCGGCTGCTCAGAATGAAACGACATCTCAAACAGTCGAGCTAAAATTAGCTCATTTCTTTCCAGCTACACACCCTGCTGAAAAAGAGCTAGTTCAACCTTGGGCCAAGGCGATTGAGACTGCAACTGAGGGCAGAGTGAAAATTACCAGCTATCCGGGACAGACGCTATTACAGGCTGACGCGGTTTATGATGGAGTTATCAATGGAATCGCAGATCTAGGTCT
This sequence comes from Desulfosporosinus sp., assembly GCA_003512645.1. Classification (GTDB taxonomy): domain Bacteria; phylum Bacillota; class Desulfitobacteriia; order Desulfitobacteriales; family Desulfitobacteriaceae; genus Desulfosporosinus. The sequence goes on along the minus strand of DOPS01000275.1, from coordinate 4,663 downwards.
TTCTTGTTTTTCTTATACACGGGGTAATTTTCCTGTGTTAGAGGTTTTTGAACTGCCAGGCATTAAATACGCTAATTCCAAGGCTGCCAGTAAAGTTGCTTGGGAAGGGATCAAACAGTTAAATCCCAAGGAGGTTCAGGATACAAAATTGATGATGGTGTTTACAACAGGCCCTGGAGATTTATATACCAAACAACCTGTACGTGCTCTTAAGGATTTAAAAGGATTAGAAATTAGAGCGACAGGTCTTAGCGCTAAAAGTCTTACGGCTCTGGGTGCCATGCCAGTTGCGATGGCCCAATCTGAAGCCTACGAAGCATTATCCAAGGGCGTCGCAAAGGGAAATTTAGGTCCAATTGAGGTCTTGCAGGGGTGGAAGCAGGCAGAAGTAACCAAATATCTGACTTTGACACCTTTCTTATACAATAATTTATTCTACATTACCATGAACAATAATAAATGGAACTCCCTAGATCCCAAAGACCAGAAAGCGATCGAAGCGGTAAACCAGAAGTTTTTTGAAGAAGTTGCCATGGGTTTATGGGATAAACAAAATGAATCTGCGTTAAAGTATGCTGTCAATGAAAAAGGGATGGAAGTCATTACCCTTTCTCAAGAAGAGCAGAATCAATGGATTAGTTTAATAAAACCAATTCAGGACGATTATGTAGCTCAAATGAAGAAAAAGGGGCAGCAGGGAGAAGAAATCTTGGCTAAAGTGAACAATCTTGCGGATCAATATAACAAGGAGTTTAAGTAAATCCTGAGGGGGAGTCTAAAATTGAAGCAATTATCTGGCATAGTAAAAGGAGTTAGCAGCATCTTGGATAAATTAGCTGGAATATGTATTTTTTCCGTGATGCTGTTGATTGTAGCAAATATTATCTTGCGGACGGTTTTCAACCAACCAATTTTGGGAACTTATGAGCTGGTAGGCTTTATAACAGCCATGGGAGTAGCCTTGGCCCTAGCACACTGTGCTTTTCAGGAGGGCCATATCGCGGTTAGCTTTATCATGGAACATTTTCCGCGAAAAATCCAGTCCATTGCAGCTGTCTTGGTTCATGCCGCTTCTTTAATGTTGTGGGCTGCAACTGTCTGGTCCCTGGGGAAATTTGGTCATGCTATGAAGCTAAAAGGGCTCGTTTCACCTTCGGCAGAAATACCTGTTTACCCTTTTATTTATGTGGTTGCTTTTGGCCTCTTGGGGCTTTGTTTGGTGCTATTGTTCAAGCTCCTAGTTTCATTCAGAGAAGTTCTCGGGACAAGTGCAGCTAAGAAGGTGGCACCATGAGTGTGTTTTTAGTTGGGCTAATTGGGATCGCGTTTTTCTTTGGCTTGGTAATGGTACGTATGCCGATTGCCTATGCTATGGCTCTTGTCGGTTTTGTTGGCTTCAGCCACCTCACTTCAGTACCGGCATCGTTGGATATGGTGGCTAAAGAACTATATAACACTTTTACTTCTTATTCACTGAGTGTTATTGCCATGTTTGTTTGGATGGGGTTTCTGGCTTACTATTCAGGGATTGGCACGAGTCTATACGTTTTCGCTTATAAAATGGTTGGACATTTGCCCGGGGGACTGGCAATTGCCACACAAGCAGCTTGTGCTATTTTCGGAGCGATTTGCGGCTCCAATACCGCGACAGCGGCTACCATGGCGGCCATCGCTCTGCCTGAGATGGATAAATATAATTATGACAAGTCATTATCCACAGCCAGTATTGCTGCCGGGGGCGTTTTGGGGGTCATGATTCCCCCAAGTGTTATTTTTATCTTATATGGCACTGCCACTGAACAGTCTGTGGGAACCCTTTTTATGGCCGGTATCCTTCCCGGGATTCTTCTGATGTTCTTAAACATGGGCATGATTTACTTGCTTACTTTGCGTAACCCGAGTTTAGGACTGGCCGGTGCCAAATCAAGTTGGGGAGAAAGAATTCGTTCCCTTCGGGGAGGGTTGGGGGAAGCCCTGGCTGTCTTTATTCCTTCTGTCGGTGGCCTTTTTGCCGGTTGGTTTACACCTACTGAGGCAGGTGCAGTAGGTGCTGGTGGAGTACTCATGGTCAGTCTTTTAGAGAGGCGGCTTGGTTGGGAAAAACTGAAAAAGTCCTTAGTTGATACTACTCGAACAACCGCTATGATTATGTTGATGCTTGCTGGAGCAATTATTTTTGGCCGGTTTATGGCTATAAGCAGAGTACCCTTTGAACTGGCAAACTGGGTCGGAACTCTTCCCTTACCACCGTTTGCCATTATGGGCATGATTCTTCTCATCTACTTCATCTTAGGCTGCTTTATTGATGCTTTAGCGCTAGTTTTACTGACCATTCCCATATTTTTCCCTGTGGTAGTTGAGACCCTAGGTTATGATCCGATCTGGTTTGGGGTGGTTGTAGTATTGGTAGTTGCCATGGGGGTTATTACTCCACCGGTAGGGATGAATGTTTATATTATTAAAGGAGTTGCCCCAGAAATCCCTTTAGAAACAATCTTTAAAGGGGTATGGCCGTTCCTCTGTACAATCATAATATGTTTAATCCTGCTGATGATTTTCCCGGGAATTGCTACCTTTTTACCAGAGCTGCTGAAGGGATCGTAAAAAAAGTATCAACGTCATGGAGGCGGCTCTCTATTCTACAAAAGATATTAGTAAGGCTCAGCGTGATAATTCTGCTGAGCCTATTTTATGCCCGGACATAGGCAAGTAATCCATAACGACAAAAGTACATTTATCCCAGTACTATTTAAGTAACCCATATGCTTCTAATTTACAGTTGACTTGTATTTCAATAGGAATAGTTGGGTAAATATTTGATAGCTTCCGCATGGTATTTTTGAAAGGCTTTATCGAAGCCAAGATAATCAGTCTTTAGCTCTTTTTGAGATTTATCTATAGCAGATTTTACTTGTTGACTAATTGCGTCATTAAAGAGTTCTTCCATTTTTTTAAGTTCTCTGGCTCGGAGAAATCAAGGTCTTTTCCGGCTTCCTCCATCATCATTCCTTCTGAGGTTACAGTATCGCCTGCGACTCGTTTTTCAAATCTGGGATTGGTATAAAAAAAGTCTCGAGCTTGGGCGTGTTGAACGAATACCAGTCGGAGTCTTAAGGCCAAATCAGGCTCTCGTAATAGGTAATTAGTAAGATCTCGAAAGTTTTCTCGTCTGGCAATATCTTCTAATAGAACTTCCGGGCCTTGGAAGGCTCCAAGGGAGTAATAAGAACCTTTCAGCACAGGCAGTAGTCCGTTCTCCTGAACCGGTAAGAATCTGTCTGTTTTGATGGTGGTAGTGAATAGCAGGGCCAATAGGATCAGGGGAATGGCTAAAAAGGGTAGGAGCAACTGGAAGAAACGGATCATCGGGACGAGACCGTAAGAAACCAACCAAATTAGAGATAAGGCAAATAGAACAAGTGGTACTATTGTGGGGGTTTGCGGAAGAAATAACATTTTATTAGCTAACAATGTTTCATAAAATATAGAGCTTAGTAAGGCAAGCCAAAACAGGAGATAAGCCTCAAGCTTTTTTAGTCTTAAATTATTATCCCAAGGTATTAGAAATATATGTTACGAAAAAATCCCCTCAGATTAACAGGCAGGGTATTTCTGAGCCATTACAATATAATTCTCGTCAACCCTAGTTGCAATAGAAGGTGCTTCGCGTGTTGAGGCGGAAGCACCTTTCTGCTTATGATTTTCCCGCGAATTGCTACCTATTTACAGAGCTGCTGACGGGATTGTAAAAAAAGTTAAGCGGGTGGCGATTAGTGTTTTCTCGATAGTACTAAAAGTATACCCATTATTGTCTTAGCATCCGAAAATTCTCCACGATTGGTCATCTCGACTGCTGTTTGCCAAGGGATAGTTTCAACTTGGAGGAATTCGCCTTCATCAAGGGGAAGGGGGTCCCAAGTTAAATCTTTGCCCCAAAAGTAGTGGATGATTTCATTAGAATATCCGGGAGCCATGTAAAAACTTCCTAAAGAGGTTAAATTAGCGCAATAACCGGTCTCTTCCCGTAATTCGCGTTGAGCACAGGTCATTGGTTCTTCATTTTCACTAAGCCTTCCTGCTGGTAATTCTAACAGACTGCAGCCTAGGGCGTATCTGTATTGTCTTACCAAAAGTATATTTTCGTTGTGAATAGCAACAATTGCAACTGCATTAGAAACTTTAATAATTTCACGTTCTGATTTTTGTCCATTGACGAGGCGGATAATGTCTCGCTCTAAGGTAATTATATGTCCTTTAAATAATACCTTACCCTCAACGCGTTCTTCAAAGAAGTTATTCTTAGGCATTTTTTCCCTCCTCGAAATAAAAGCATATTTTAGCTTTAACTTAATAATGGAAGATAATTAGCCAAACAACAATAGAAGATCTTTAACTAAACTAGTTAAAGATTATAATGAGTTTTTAACAAATAAGTCGCAGGGAAAAATACCCTTTGCGACTTATTTGTATTCCTAACATAGACAGTTTTCTCAAGCTATTCTTACCTAAATCAGTAATAGTTTAGGGATTAGTGGCCTGCTATAATAATCATATTCTTGGAATATTTTACATGGGCAGAATTACGAGTTAGTCGATAAATGGAGAATTTAAACAGCTAAGACTCAAGACCCAGTCTTCATATTTTAAGGAGGGATTTGAATGT
>DOPS01000268.1:0-3199 GCA_003512645.1 Desulfosporosinus sp. | reverse complement strand
TCAAATTCGTCAGCGCTGACGAATTTGACATACTGCCAGGCCCTTTTCCTGTTGGGGATTCCGGAAGATGAGCGGGAGAAATTTATCCTTGAGCTTGATGTTAAGAATATGACCACCCGGGAGCTGGATCTGGCTCTGAAAGAACGAAACCAAACCACTCCGGAGAAAGCAGCCTCAAGTTACCCCCCTGCCCAATAATCCGGCGGTGAAGGAAAAATGCAGTAAAGACGCGAGCAGCCTTGCTGAATATATGGTCGAAAGGCTTAAAGAGTGGCCGCCTGTTACTACGACGAATATGACGACGGTCGAACCCTACGCCACTTATGAAAGGTGGTAAATCCGACAATAATGGATATCGATATAACAGCTGGAGGGCCTTTGCCTTTTAGTAAAGGGGTTGAAGTTAGAGGTGCTGCCATGAGTTCGACACTTCCCGAATCGTCAATGGCTTGAAAGGGACTATGGGCATTTTTTCAGTCTAAGATTTACTGCGGATCTCGGCTGAGTAAGGTGTTAATAGGAACTCAAATGATGACAATACTCTGGAAACATTAGCTAAGATGATCGAGCAAGCCTGAACTGAATTATCTCCTTTAGGAGTCATTACTGACGAAATTTAAAAACAAAGGATACACATGTGGACGATTTTGTGGTCGTTCTATAGGGGTACATGGCAATATTAGCAAATCACCAGTCGCCAGATGAAAGAAGCGGCTCAAGCTAAAAAACATAAAATTGATATTCAAAAAGTGAAAGCAGAAACACAGAGGAAAATAATAATGAGTCCTTCCTGGGTAATCCCGGGTCTTTTTTACGTACTTTTTTCAAATTTAAGTCCGATAATGACGGTTACGTTAAGCAACGGCCCCCTCATTGAGTGTCGGGAATCCCGTTCAAAGTGGCTATATCATCTCAACATTAAAAGGTATATCCATTATTTTACATACTTTATCGCATGTGGTTATTGCCTTTTCCCATTCACCGGAGCATTCCGGACTAAGACTTATAGTAATGACACTTATATTTCCTTTTTTATACTCTGCCGATATCGGGCTTAGTAAATATTCTAAATAATCATCAGAGAACATTTGAATCTCCGTACTTCCACAACGGGTAAAAAAATAATCAATATCTAAATTAAAAATAAAATTTCCTTTTTCTATTTCTGATAACAAGCGTTGCATATTATCAGGGGCATCCCAAATGTTACACTTAATAAGTTTTTCAAATCTTGGCTTATCACCTTCTTCATGAGTTAAAAAGTAGCACATGTTAATATTATGACTAAAAACTTTCAGAAAAATTGATAAGTAATTACCCCAACTGAAAAGTGGATCGCTATCTCCGTTGACTTTATAACTTAAATAATCTTCTATTTATGAAGCGGCTATTCATAAGCATTTAGTCAACTGGCAAAATGGATCCGTTTAATATTATTTTCCCTGGACTAGGTGCTTTGCGTAAATTTTTAGCATTTCCATCGTTTCGCAATTTGGACAGACATTAATTTCTTCTATAGAATTCGCATTATCATACTCCTGCTCGCATTTCGGGCATATAGGGCATTTCTGATCGTCACTCATTACACATTCCCACTTTCTTATTTCTTTAAATAACTGCACAACTATATACTGAGTCATGTTTTATAATAGGAAGTTCTTTGTACCTCTAAATAATGTATGCATCAACAAGTGATTCACCCACAACACTGTAAATCCCTTCCGAAAAACCAAGTAAAGAAGTATTGAGAGAGTTAAATCCGATCCAACATAAAAACGCCCGGAGACCGGACGTTTTCTTTATTGCTCTATACGCTTTTGGGCCAGAATATATACTTCATCATCAGCTCGTGCGGAAACCACAACAATCTTCATGATGTTGTTTTCCCGCACGACCTTGTACACTATCCGTAACCCTAGCCTTAAGAGCTTGATTTTGCAATAACCTGCTAGGTTCGTGCCACTTTTGTTGCTCAGTGGTTTTCTGTAGCCGCCTTGAGCCTGGGGTAGAGGGTTGACCGCGACTTTATTGATGGCTTTTACCACCTGCAAACGCTGTGAGTGGTCAAGTCGCTTAATATCCTCTAATGATTCTCTTAAATATTCTACTTTCCACATGCTATTCGAGTTCCACTTCTAAATCTTTTAGATCAGCTTCACTAATGCCCAGTTCCAGCATGGCATGTTCCGCCGGAATAAAATCCTCTTCTTTAGCGTTTTCCATGCGGTTTTCAGCTTCCACAAGCAAACGGTAATTTTCAATCGTTTCTAGCATTTGCTCATAGGCTTCGGGTGTAAGCAGCACACAGGTAGGAGTGTTGTTTTTTAGTACAATTTTAAAGCCGGTTTCACGGACTTCCTCAAAAATTTTATTGGCTTCGCCTTTGTTGAAACGAGAAATTGGCACCAGAGAATTCATTGCTCCGCTGATAGAGTTAGGGTTTAGCATGACATCAACCCTTTCATATATTCTCACTGTTATTTTATGGTATATCGATAAATTTGTCAATATATTTATCTGTTTTAGGCTTAAGCAGTTCCGTTTTAACGGCAGGTTATTAGACGAAGGTACAAATTGAGAGAACCAGCCTCCAAGCGTATAATGTTTTCCGAATCTTTCGTCATCTTTTTAGGCAACGTTTGGGGTTACCCCACTTTAAAAATCAGGCAGGTGCTCACTCCGTGAGCATATAATTCGTTATTTCCGCCCCTTATGCGTCCTTCAACAGTGGCTAATTTTCTTCCAATATGGATGATTCTAGCCTCACAGTGCACCAGTTTGCTTTCAGCACTGACCGGTTTGATAAAATTGGTTGAGTGAAGGCCTTGGTATCAGCGGGTTGTAGAGCGGGATATTCTTTTAGGGTGACAGAATGTACGGGGGACTATAATTGAGACAGGTCGTCTTAAATGGACGGTCTGGCCTTTTTTGCTTTTTATTGGATTATTTACGATCTCCTGGAAGGAGTTGAGCGAGAAATGTAGAAATGTAGAAATGTTAGAGTGAATAATTTGGGTGATTCTGGAATGTTAATAATTTTGGAGGAGAACCAATGAATGATCTTCAGTCCAAAACGGGCATAGGGTCAAAGAAGATATTTTTGGCAATAATCGTATCCATTACGGCTTCGGCTTCGGCCTTCGACAGGCTATTCATAAGCATTGAATGAGCAGATTGAACAGAACTCCTTCATCAATCT
>DOPS01000298.1:1059-3007 GCA_003512645.1 Desulfosporosinus sp. | reverse complement strand
AGTTCACCATGGTATTTACCATGTTAATCACCTTAGCTATTGGTCTTTACCCCACGCCTTTAGCCCAAATGGCTTCGGCGGCCGCTCAAAGTTTGTTTAGGTAAGTGACTTAGTAAAATAGTGGTTTTCTCATCAAAATGGACAGCATTCGCTGTCCATTTTGTGATGACAGTGAACTCACCATCATTAACCACAAAGTTTAGTCGTTTTGCAGACTTTCAAAATCTAACCTAAATTTAGAATGACAACTTCAGTTATCTGTACCGAAGCAGAGTAGGGGGTACCACACATGAAGAAGTGGGGTCTCGACAATTGGATGAAACAAGGAACCTGTCCTTGTGTTCTGGAAACTGGGATCGCCTCGCGTTTCCCACGTGTTTTAGTGTAAAAAGGGTGCTCTCTGGAGTGCTCTTTTATGCTATAATTATGACGAATATTATCGGAAGAGGGAGACACTAATGCCAGTTGGTACAAATCCTGTGATCGTCCAAAGTGATCGATCCGTTCTGTTAGAAGTACAGAATCCACTTTATGAAGAAGCTCGCGATACATTAGCGATCTTTGCCGAATTGGAAAAAAGTCCGGAGTATATCCATACTTATCGGATCACGCCCTTATCATTATGGAACGCTGCTTCAAGTGGAGTTACCGTTGCCGATGTGTTAGACGGTCTGGAGCGCTACAGTAAATTTCCTCTGCCCGACTCGGTGCGCACGGAGATTAAGCAGCTCATGGGTCGCTACGGCTTGGTAAAATTGGTTCGAGAGGAAGATAAGCTCCTTTTGACTGCGGAGGATCCAGTGATTCTCCTGGAAATCGTCCGTCATAAAGAAGTTAAGCTATTGCTGGCCTTCGGCGAAAGGGAGAGGAACGACGATTCCCTAAACTTGTCCCTAACCCAAGTAGAGATCAACCCAGAAGCCCGTGGGCAATTAAAACAGCTCCTGATGAAACTCTTCTACCCCGTCGAAGACTTAGCGGGTTATATCGAGGGTACCCCTTTGCCGATGGCTTGGCGTACGGAAAATCCTGAAGGTGATCCCTTTGCTCTGCGGGCCTATCAGCAAGAAGCCGTCGCGACGTTCCATCAGCAAGGTTCAGTGCGCGGCGGGAGCGGAGTTTTGGTGTTGCCTTGTGGCGCAGGCAAGACCGTGATCGGTATGGGTGTGATGATGGAATTGCAGTGTGAGACTCTAATTTTGACGACGAATAACAGCGCTGTCAAACAATGGTTGCGCGAACTGGCAGACAAAACGACCCTAGAAGCGGCGCAAATGGGGGAATATAGTGGTGAGAAAAAAGAGATCTGCCCGGTCACCGTGGCCACCTACCAAATTCTCACCCATCGCCCGCGCGCCGATGCCGACTTCAGTCACTTTCACGTCTTTAATGAAAAGAACTGGGGTCTGATTATCTATGATGAGGTGCATCTTTTACCTGCGCCGGTCTTTCGGGCCACTGCCGATTTGCAGGCAAAACGCCGTCTAGGTTTGACGGCAACCTTAGTTCGGGAAGACGGCAAGGAAGATGAAGTTTTTACCCTGATCGGCCCGAAGAAAATGGATGTCCCCTGGAAGGTCTTAGAGTCTCAAGGCTGGATTGCCACTGCAGAGTGTATGGAGTGGCGAATCTCGATGAGTAAAGCCCGCCGTATGGACTATGCTTTAGCCGAGGAAAAGGAGAAATTCCGGCTGGCGGCGGAAAATCCCCTCAAGATGGACAAGGTGTCAGAGCTGATAGAGCAACATCGGGATGACCTGGTGTTGGTGATTGGGCAGTATGTGCGTCAACTAGAAATGCTGGCTCGTGAGCTGAATGCCCCTTTGATTACGGGTAAAACTCCGCAACGAGAACGTGATCGACTCTATGAAGAGTTCCGAAGTGGCCGCTTGCGTCGTTTAGTGGTCTCTAAGGTCGCTAACTTTGCCATTGATTTGCCGGATGCCAA
>DOPS01000298.1:0-1044 GCA_003512645.1 Desulfosporosinus sp. | reverse complement strand
TCCAAGGATACGAAGGAACAGGAGTTTGCTATGCATCGGCAGCTTTTCCTGACTGAACAAGGGTATGCCTATAAAATTATGATCGAGGAGGATCTTGAATAAGGAGGAATTTAAACAATGAAGAAACCATCTTCAGGTTCTAAACGAAACTCTAATCAGCATCAATCAGCTCCTTCTGAACAGACACAAATTCCTCCCAAGTGGCGGCCAGTTTTCGGAGAAAAATACCCTCCAGGTTTTAAGCCGCCCACTCTTGAAACGGATAAACCTACGAGTAACAAATCCCCTAACTACAACAAACCTACGAACTCAAATATACCCGCCAATCATAACAAGCCCAAGGCTAAGTCAACCCCTCAACAGAAAGCGGTTCCTCAAAAGAAACTTAAGCCAAAGGATTGGCCGGATTATTTTGCTCGTATGGATCCAACGGAGCGAATTCTCTTTGCCTTCACGGCCTATAGGCAACCAAAGGACTGGAGTATTGACCAGTTTTATAATTATGACAAGGATAGCTTTCGCTATTTAGATACAGATCTGCTTGGGCCTGATTATAGCGAGGTTGTTAGGATTCTTGGCAAATGGAAAAACCTTGGCCTCTTGATTGTTGGACGTTATTCCAATTTACTCAGTCTTGAGGAAGGTGTTGCTGAAGCCTTTTGGCAATTTATTGAACAGCAAGGTCTACTTGAACTTTATAAAGTGGAGCCGGAACAATCCTATACCGCAGAATTTCCAAGCACGTTAGATAACATATTTAATTTTCTCGTCATGATAGAGCAGGGTGAGGTTTTGATCACCCGCACTCATGAGATCAACAAACACTCTTTGAAGCGTGTGTTGGCCGCTCTGACTGTGCCCCCCCGGCCTGACAATCTCTTTTCCGCGGAGAGTTATTTTTTCTGGCTGTTGAGGGTAGTTCGGGTTTTCCAATTGTTTAGGACAAAAGGAGAACGGTTGGATTTGACAATAGCGGGCAGGGAGTTGCCAGAGGGTATTAAAGTAGAAGACTTGCTTGGCCAGATTTGTCCGATCCACGTTGCC
>DOPS01000132.1:0-2685 GCA_003512645.1 Desulfosporosinus sp. | reverse complement strand
GTTCCTTGGTCTTGCTCGATGAGGTGGGGGCTGGGACCGACCCAACAGAAGGGGCAGCCTTGGCAATGGGGATTTTAGCGGAATTGCATGAACGAGGTTGCCGAACGGTATCCACGACTCACTATGGGGCATTAAAGACGTTTGCTTACGAAACCCCGCGAGTTAAGAATGCTTCAGTGGAGTTTGATACGGAGACTTTACGTCCCACATATAAGCTATTAATCGGGATACCCGGTAAAAGTAATGCGTTTACGATTGCTGGAAGGCTGGGTTTGAGCGAGCAAGTCCTCGAAAAAGCGAATACGTTTGTGACGGAGCGGGAAATGCAGGTGGCCGATCTCATTGAAAATTTAGGAGAAACCCACCGAGAAATTGAGTTAGAAAAGCAAAAAGCTGCCACGGGTCGGCAAGCGGTCGAGAACCAAAGTAAGGCTTTAGAAGAAAAGACGATTCGTTTAGATGAAGAATACGAACTCTTGTTAGCCTTGGCTAAGGATGAAGCCAGCGGAATCATTCGGGGGGCGAAACGTGAAGCAGAGGCTTTAATCGAAGAGTTAAAAACGGCTCTAAAAAAAGAGACTAAACAGCAGCAGGATATTGAAAAGGCCCGTCAAGGATTCCGACGGGCTTCAGCGAAACTGGATCAAGGCCGGCCAGTGAAACGCTCAGGAAGCGAATTGAGAGCTGACCAGATCATGCTTGGGCAGACCGTGCAGTTGACGAAGCTTAGGCAGAAAGGGCAAGTTATTAAACTCCCTAATGCTAATGGCGATGTCCTAGTTCAAGCGGGGATCATGAAAGTAATGGTGCCACTGTCAGAATTGAAATTAGCTCAGGAGGAGAAGAAGACCACACCCAAATATTCAAGAGAAATGGGGATTGGACTTCGAAAGGCGGAGGACATCCGCAGTGAGATTGATCTAAGAGGAATGCTTGTTGAGGAGGGTACGGAAGCCTTAGACAAGTATCTTGATGACGCCGTTCTCGGAGGTATCGGTCTAATTTACGTCATTCATGGCAAGGGTACAGGGGCTATGCGCGCGGGGATTCAGGATTTCTTGAGAGGACACCCGCATGTTCGCAGTTTCAGGATTGGGGAATATGGAGAAGGGGACTCAGGAGTCACGGTTGTTGAATTGAAGTAATAAACCCTAAATTAATATTTAATGAAACATAAAAACAACACTGTATCCTTTGGAGATACAGTGTTGTTTTGTATAGCCACATGTTAAGGCCTTAGATTAAGTGAGTATTAATTTTACGCTATTCGAAGACGGTCCGGCCTCTGATTCTCTTGACTTTTTAAAGGCGGCACGGAAGAAGTAAGAACCTGGACTAGGAGCTTCATCGTTTATCACGAGTGAAAAGGAAAGGGACCCCTTTGAAATCTTAATTGGAATGCTTCCGACAGGTTGACCAGGACGTTGAATATAGACAATTGTAGAATATACCTCATTTCCTGACCAGTTAATGATAGGGATGGTCACCTTTGAGGTTTTAGGATCGTAACTTACTTGTCCAAGTACGGGTGCGGGNNGGTGCCATCTCTGTAGGCGGTTTATAGGGGATCTCATTAGAGGGCCATGTCCACGAGGCATCACGATCGGGTAAATTCAAGAATGTCTTGGTTAACGTATTCTTCGAACTTGGGGTTGCTAACATAGTCGGAAAATCAGCGTCGACATCTTTTTGAAACCAGACGTCACTAATTCGCGTGGGAAAATCTCCTTGGGCTGCTATTTCCGTAGCGACGAATTCCGAGGGGGTCAAACTGCTGGGAAGGAGTCCCGACTTCTTATCAAAAGTGCCACTCATAATTCCTGAAGGCTGTTCAAACTTTGATTTAACGGGGAGATCCTTAAGAGCTGCCGACATAACGCTCTTCCAGATCTGAGCAGGATAGCTCCCGCCATAGACACTGCGCAAATAATGCTGCCCATCAGGGTCGGAATCGTAGCCCATCCAAACAACACCGGCGTAGTTCGGAGTATATCCAGCAAACCAGGCGTCAGGATTACCGGATTTATTGCCATATTTAGCAGGATCCAACGAAGTGGTGCCAGTTTTACCTGCAACAGCCCAGTTCCCAATTTGAGCGCTGACGCCTGTTCCGTTGGTCACTACACTTCGTAACATACTATTGACAAGATAGGCAGTCGTTTCCTTCATGACTCGGTTTTTTGTAATTTTCGGCGTGATCACAGTATTTCCTTTAGCATCCAAGACTTTTACGACTGCGTGATCAGTCACCTTAACTCCGTTATTAGCATAAATCCCATAGGCGGTTGCCATGTCCAGCGTGGTTACATGAGTAGTCCCTAAGGCTAGACTCAAGACTCGATCTTCCGGTTCAAGCGGGAGTCCAAGATTATTTTTACCAAACGACCAACCGTAATCGACCCCGATAAGGCTCATGAGTTTGACGGCGTAGATGTTCACAGATTGTTCAACGGCATAACGCATGGGGATAAGGCCTTTCCAACCTTTAGACTCAGTATCAAAGTTAGTAGGTGCCCAAGACTTGCCATTGCCACCATCGTAGGTTACTGGCATATCGTCAAGAACGGTACCAGGGAAATATCCACCTTTCTCGAGGGCTGGGCCATAGACAACCAAGGGTTTGATCGTTGATCCGGGTTGGCGCTTGGATTGCCAAGCTCTGTTCAGTCCTCGGGGAGTATAGTC
>DOPS01000363.1:0-6321 GCA_003512645.1 Desulfosporosinus sp. | reverse complement strand
GTCAGTGTAGGAGATGATGCAATCACAATTGACAAAGAGTCCCATGTGGAGAAACCATCAAACCTTCCAGAATTATTAGAGTTGGTCAAAGAAAAATTGACCATCATTGGCACCAAGCTGGTCACAGAAACCGGAAAAACACTAGGTAATGCCGACGAATATTATATCGATCCCAAGACAGGAAAAATAACCCAAATCGAGATTTCCGGAGGAAAACTCGAAGGATTCTTAAGTGGCAAAGCGTGGATTGCCGCAGAGTATATTACCACAATTGGACACGATGTCATCGTAACTCAAAAAGAAAGTGAGAAAGCACTCATCGTATCAGATAAAGGGCTCAACGACACCCTCAAAAACCTCGTTCACTCAACATCCCATCTAGCCTCAGAAACGACTCATACGATCAGCAAGTACTTTAAAAAGGACCGCTCTAAAACAACGGCACACCTCGCTCCAGAAAAGGCACTCGTCCAGGTAGACGAAATCGAAACCACCCCCCCGGAAAGCAAAACAAGCTCGGAAATACCCATAACCAAAGACCCCCTGGGATAATACCCCAGGGGCCTTTTTAACTAAATAGTTTACTGACTGAAAGATCCTCGTGAATGCGAACAATAGCCTCACCTAGTAGTGGTGCCACTGATAACACTCTAATCCTTGGTATAGTCTTCTCTTTACCCAAAGGAATCGTATTCGTAACAACAAGCTCACGAATAACAGAATTCCCTATGCGTTCAATAGCTGGTCCTGACAACACAGCATGAGTACAACAGGCATACACTTCCTTGGCACCCCGCTCGAGAAGGGCCTGAGCCCCCTGAGTAATAGTTCCAGCTGTATCGATTATGTCATCGATCATAATCACAGTCTTGCCTTTCAGGTCACCAATGACATTCATAATCTCAGAAACGTTAGGTTCAGGCCGACGTTTATCGATAATAGCCAGAGAAGCTCCGATCCGTTCAGAAAAATCTCGAGCTCGAGTCACTCCACCTAAATCCGGAGATACAACACAAAGATTTTCAAGCCCCTTCTCCTTAAAATATTCAGCTAGAATAGGAACCCCGGGTAAGTGATCCAGCGGAATATCAAAGAAGCCTTGAATCGCCGGAGCATGCAAGTCCATAGTTACCACACGGTCTGCACCCGCTGTAGTAATTAGATTAGCCATTAGTTTGGCAGTAATCGGATCACGGGCCCTTGTCTTACGCTCTTGCCTGGCATAGCCATAATACGGCATTACGGCCGTAATTCGGCGCGCTGACGCTCGGCGAATAGCGTCAATCATGATTAATAATTCCATGATGTTATCATTCGTAGGATGGCAGGTGGGTTGTACCACATATATATCTGCGCCTCGAACACTTTCATCAATCGCCAGACACGTCTCCCCATCTTGAAAACGTTTTATTTTCGACTCACCCAGAGGAACCCCCAAATAGTCTACGATTTCTTGCGCCAACGGTCGATTGGCATTCCCACAAAAAATCTTAAATTCTTTTGCTGCCATGCCTATTATTGCCCCCTATTTCATCTTTTCGCGATGCCAATGCTCCTTGATCACCTGATGGCTTCGTTCCACTGCCAAGCTCTCCGCAGGAACATTCTTGGTTATGGTAGACCCCGCACCCGTTACTGCATGTTCTCCCACTTCAATCGGAGCAACTAAGTTTGTATTACTTCCGATAAACGCATAATCACCAATTTTGGTAGTATGTTTATTAACCCCATCATAGTTACATGTAATGGTGCCCGCTCCAATATTTGCTGATTTTCCAATCTGCGCGTCTCCAATGTAACTTAAATGAGGTATTTTTGCTCCCTTTCCGATCCAACTATTCTTAATTTCTACAAAGTCGCCTATTTTCACTTCCGCTTCTAAGTTTGTGCCTGGTCGCAAATAGGTATATGGGCCAATGCGACAACGTTCTCCAATAACTGCATCTTTAGCTACCGTATAGACAACCTCAGCCCCACGCCCTACTACACAATTTTCCAAACTAGTTTGTGGACCGATCACAGCATCCTCTTCAATCCGAGTTTTTCCTATTAATCGTGTAAAAGGTAAAATCGTGACATCTTGCGTGAGTTCTACTTCGGCATCGATAAAGGTTGATGCTGGATCTATAAGTGTTACCCCTTCTGCCATC
The DNA here is from genome assembly GCA_003512645.1 of Desulfosporosinus sp. GTDB lineage: Bacteria > Bacillota > Desulfitobacteriia > Desulfitobacteriales > Desulfitobacteriaceae > Desulfosporosinus. The sequence goes on along the minus strand of DOPS01000363.1, from coordinate 4,171 downwards.
CAATGCTCAAGTATGTTCTTACGAAGAATTGCTTCAGCCTCGGCCAATTGTCCTCGGCTATTGATCCCTAATGCTTCATGGGAATCTGAGGTAAGATAGGTTAGCATTTTTTCCTTAAGGTTAGAAAAAACCTCAAAGACTTCCGTCAAGTAATATTCCCCTTGAAAATTCTGTGTAGTAATTTTCGTTAGGGCGCTTATAAGTGCAGATGCCTTAAAGCAATACGTCCCAGTGTTAATTTCCTTGATCTCCCGTTCAACAGACGTTGCATCTTTTTCCTCAATTATTTTGACTAGGTTTTCACCGTCTTTAACAATCCGGCCATACCCAAAGGGCTGATCCATAGAGGCTGTCAATACAGTGGCACTTGCCCCTTGTGCCTGGTGCATTTCAACGAGAGCTAGTAGTGTTTCGGGCTTAAGCAAGGGCTGATCTCCACTCAAGACTAGAACCGTCTGAGCGTCTTTTAAAAAGGGTATAGCTTGCATTATAGCATGTCCCGTACCGAGCTGCTCTTCTTGAACTACAATCTCGGCTCGTTGCTGGATACTCACTTCAATTCCCTCTCGTCCATGTCCGACAACGACCAGCGGGTGCTTAATTCCAGCGTGTTTTAGGATGTCTAAGACATGTTCAATCAGAGTTTTCCCTGCTAATGAATGCATGACTTTAGGCAACTTTGATTTCATCCTTGTCCCTTTACCCGCTGCCATGACCACTGCAACCAAATTAGACATAATTTAATACTCCTCCAGCTTAAGTATAACCTCTACATATACTTATAGTATATACCTATAAATTATAACTTTCGGGTGGGTACCTTCTTGCCATTCCGGCGCCTTACCATCACGACACCTTGCCATCCTGGCGGTGGTCCCTTCTCACCATCACGGCATCTAGCCATCCATGGCGATGCTCTAATCTCGAACGTCCTTGTTCGAGTCATGGTTTCAGGGACACTCGGCCATCCTTGGCCAGTGTTCTAATCTTAACCATCCTTGTTCGAGTCTTGCCCAGCGCTTTTAGCTCGAACGCCGCCTTATGGAATTTTGACCAGCGTATGATAGCACTAATATTTTAGCGCTATCATACATACACCTAAATTATACCCCAAAAGTCGCTCATTCACCAAATAACGTCGATATTCCTTTTTTATACTAGTCAAAACCCTATGCCGCTCGACACCACTGATGAATTAAATAATTATTACAGATATTCTCTTACTTTTATTAAGACACGTTAAAGGAGACCCAACTTTAAGGTCCCCTTCAACATGTCTTAAAAGATCTATATAAACTTTTAAATGGCTTCTTGATAAGCTTTTAAAACAGCCGTTTGAATCACCTCTCGTGCTACAGCTGAAATGGGGTGGGCGATATCACGAAATTCCCCTTCAGGTGTTTTACGGCTAGGCATTGCTACAAATATCCCATTCATACCTTCTACAACTTTGACATCGTGGACAACAAAAGCATTATCAAAGGTCACTGAGACTACTGCCTTCATCTTTCCTTCCGTGTTAATCTTTCTGACCCGCACATCGGTAATATTCATTATGAATCACCACCCTTCCGCATTCCGGGGTTATTCATAATAATATTCTCTGTATGGTAAAAAAATCCTGCCTTAATTATAGAAAAATTTCAATAATCTAAAACGTCATGTCGACAGAACTCAAAGATTAAACATGGGGACTACGGACGTCTTTCCAGTAGCTATGTTCAGTTCTTTCAATTGTAAAAGGGCTAAATATCCTTCAACAAGCTTAGGTTCTTCAGTCATGCGAGCTTCCACCAATACTCCCATCCCTACAACGTTCGCCTCAAATTCCTCCATTAAGTTCTTAATCCCCAAAGCTGTTCCACCAGCCTTCATAAAATCATCAATCACAAGCACACGGCGCTGGGGTTCTAGGGCTCTTCGAGAAAGCGACATTGTTTGAATACGACGGGATGATCCAGAAACATAATTAATACTTACCGAAGAACCCTCCGTGACTTTGTTTCCACTGCGGATGACTACCATGGGCAAACCTAAAGCTTCCGCCGTCACGAGGGCCAGTGGAATGCCCTTCGTCTCAATGGTCACCACTACATCAGGCTTCTTATCTCTGAAGGCCCCTGCGAAAATTAGGCCCAATGGCCTTAAAACCGAAGGGTCAAACAATAAATCAGTCATATAGAGAAAACCACCTGCCAGAATGCGTTCTTTGTCGCTCAGCCTATCAGCAAGCTCACTTAGCACAATCGACGCTTCTTCCTTGGAGATTTCCGGGATATATCGCACCCCTCCTGCAGCCCCGGACATTGTTTCAAGATGTCCCTGACCAGAAAGCAAAAGGCTCCCCTTCACAGCCATCAGATCCTCACTAATGGTGGACTTAGCTGTTCCAAACCGTTCTGCAAATAAGGTTAACGGAGTCAGCACATTCGGCTTTAACATCAACACTTGGGTGATGGCAACCATCCGTTCTGCTCTTTTCATCTTCTCCACGCTTATTAATCCACCTTATCCGAATCGCTCTTTAAGCTCAGAATGTCAAACATTATATTCTCGGCTGTAACAATATGTGCCATCGCTAGGGATTGAGCTTCCTCGCTATTATGACTCCGTAATGCTTCAACAATCATTCGGTGTTCTTCAACAGCAAGTTTATTCCGTCCGGGAACCGCTAGTGAAGTCGCCCGGAAACGCTGTATCTGCTCTCGTAAATTGGCCAAAATCTGAATCAACCGTTCATTGCGGCTCGCTTTATAGACTAAGGCATGGAAATCCGTATCCGACTGCACAATTTGCTCTAAATCCAACTCTCCCTCACCAGATTTATGCAATAAGGCTCGTTCCATTTGTTCCAATTCATCCTCTGTGATGCGCTCCGCAGCAAGCCCTGCTGCTAAACCCTCCAGCGCCGAACGAATCTCAAAAACATCAGCGACATCTTTTAATGAGACACCAGCTACGTACGCCCCTTTACGCGGAATCATAACCACAAAATTTTCAAGTTCCAACTTCCGAATTGCTTCACGTACAGGGGTTCGGCTAACCCCCATTTCTTCAGCCAACTGGATTTCCATCAATCGCTCCCCAGGTTCAAGAATTCCACTTAGAATCGCCTCACGCATAGACTCAAAGACAATCTCCCTTAATGGTTTATATCCATCAAGTATTACTGGTAGTAATCGTTTTCCCATGAATATCTCCTCTTTCATTTAATTTCTTCTCAGACTGTTGTTGTAACCCAAACATTATTAAAACCACTTTTTCTCAACTGTCTTGCAACGTCAAGAGCATGTTGTCTTCCCTTAGCAATTCCAAACACACTAGAACCGCTTCCTGACATTAAGGCACCGTAGCACTCCGCATCAATTAAATGTTGCTTAATGTCTAAAATTTGCGGAACTATTTGAGAGGATACTGGCTCTAAATCATTATAAAGCAACCCTGCAACCTTCTCCGAATCCTGAGTCAAAGCCTTTTCCCAACTTACACGCGTTAAATGTCCTCCCCGCCCAATTAAGTCAAATCGACGGTAAGCCTCCTTAGTGTTCACTCCTGCATAGGGTTTAATCAAAACAAAATCCATCTTAGGAGCTTTGGGCAATAATTCAAGTTGCTCACCCCGTCCAGTCGCCCACATTGTACCTCCGCGTAAACAGAAGGCGACATCAGCACCACATCCAGCCGCAAGCTCTAGTAGTTCATTCCTATCAAGAGGCTCTTCATAAAGTTGATTCAACAATCGAAGTGTCGCTGCAGCATCTGTGCTTCCTCCTGCTAACCCAGCCTGGACTGGAATATGTTTCTCAATCTCAATCTCAATTCCTGCGGTTTGCCCACATCGTTCTAGAAATAACACAGCTGCCTTATAAGCTAGATTTCCTGGACCACTTAACGCCCCACAGCGGCATACTACCTTGTTCCCTTGCTCCCGAATTCGAACAATATCGTACAGTGCGATGGATTGCATGACGCTTTGAAGTTCATGATAGCCATCTTCTCGTATCCCCTGAATGGCTAAGGCTAAATTAATCTTAGCATAGGCGAACGTTGTTAGAAAAGATTGTTCCATTTACATTACCCTTTCCGAACATTACAAAGGTATTTGCTTTTATTATACTTATTTTCAGGTTAGAGTTCCAGCATAAATCTAAAGAAACAATCATGAACCCCG
>DOPS01000182.1:0-7171 GCA_003512645.1 Desulfosporosinus sp. | reverse complement strand
CCTATGAGAGTCAAATGGATCTCTTGGCCAAGGCGTTGGGGATTACTCCCCTCGAAATTCGCTTACTCAATCATTTTAAAGTGGGAAGTACCACAGCCACTGGGCAAGTTTTAACGGGTAGCATCCCACTGGATCAGTGTTTGGCAAAAATTGCACCCTATCTCCAAAAGGGGGAGGACAGGTTATGAAAAAGCGCGGAATCGGTCTAGGCTGTGCCTGGTATGGGACAGGTTATGGGAATGGCTTCCCAGACGTCTCGAGTGCCTATGTGGAAATTCATGATGATGGTTCAGCGACGGTCTTGACAGGGGCGGTCGATGTGGGTCAGGGAAGTAATTCAATCTATGCTCAAATCGTTGCCGAAGAACTTGGACTTCAAGCTCAGGATATCTGTGTCTATTCTGCTGACACGGATGCTACGCCCGATTCGGGGACAACCGCCGCGACTCGACAAACCTACAATACGGGGAATGCTGTTTTAAGAGCTGTTCGTCAAGCAAAAGTTTGTTTGTTAGATTATGCTGCTCACAAGTTTTCTTGTCCGACGGTTGAAGGGATCGAGCTGAAAGAGGGCTTTATAGGGGTCAAAGGGGATCCGTCCCGTCGAATGCCTCTGGACGAAATGGTCTTTCAAGCGCGTTTGCAAGGTGAGCGCTTTATTAGTGCAGAAAGTTCGACAGCGCGTTCAACTCCGGTAGATCCTGAAACCGGGCAGGGAGCACCGTACTGGCCTTATGCCTTTGGCTGTCAGGTAGCTGAGGTGGAGGTAGATACTGAAACAGGGATGGTTCATGTCCTTAAGGTCGTCGCCGTTCATGATGTAGGAAAAGCCCTCAACCCTACACAAGTCGAAGGACAAATTGCTGGCGGTATAGCTCAAGGAATTGGCTATGCATTGCTTGAGGAGCTGGAGTTACAGGAGGGGAAAATCAAGAACCCAGCCTTATCGAGTTATTTGATTCCCACGGCCTTAGATGTGCCTAATATAGAAGCCTTTTTTGTAGAAGAAGCAGAATGCACGGGTCCCTTCGGCGCCAAGGGACTTGGAGAACCCGCAATGCTTCCGACGGTTGCGGCGGTCATCAATGCTATTGATGACGCTGTGGGAGTGAGGATCACATCATTACCAGCGACGCCAGAAAAAATTCTGCTAGCACTTGCAGAGAAGAAGGAGGGTATGGGAGAACCGTAAAATCCATCCGCAGCAAGACGCCACACTTAGTTTAATAAAACTAGTAGGTTTAGCTTAAACTACCCAAGTAGAAATGAAGAAAATGATAAAAAATCCTATTTTAATGGGAGGGCTGTTCATGTCAACCGTTACAAATAAGAAGAATCCGCCGTCAGACAAACCAGAAGGCTTTTTAGAAAGGTTCTTTCACCTTAACGAATTAGGCTCTAATGTACGAACAGAAGTTTTGGCGGGGGTAACCACATTTGTTACCATGGCCTACATTTTGTTTGTTAACCCGATAATTTTAAAGGACGCCGGGATGCCGATTAGTGCCACCTTTGCCGCCACAGCCATCGCTGCAGCATTTGGTACCCTGATTATGGGCTTGTATGCCAACTATCCGATTGCCTTAGCACCGGGAATGGGTCTTAACGCCTTCTTTACGTACACTGTTGTTCTTGGCATGGGGCTTAGTTGGCAAACAGCACTTGGTGCAGTTTTCATTTCAGGTGTTGTCTTCTTTCTCATGACGGTCACGAAAGTTCGAGAGTGGATTATTGAGGGTGTCCCTCCCGTCTTACGGATTTCTATCGGGGTAGGAATAGGCTTGTTTATTGCATTTATTGGACTTAAAAACGGTGGGCTTATTGTAGCTGACCAGGCCACGTTTGTAAAATTAGGCGATATGAAGTCAGCGGGCGTTATCGTTACTGTCTTCGGTCTGATCTTTACGGGCGCGTTGATCGCTAGGAAAGTTAAAGGCGGTTTGTTGATCGGTATCGTAGCTACGACATTGTTGAGTATGATAATGAGCGTTTCTCCGTATCCAACTGGAATATCCAGTTTTATCTCAATGACCAATCCTTTGGCAGCCATTGCACCAGTGGCCTTTGAGCTGGATATTTTAGGAGCTATTAGTTATGGTTTCATTTCAATTCTCTTTGCCTTTACTCTTGTAGACTTGTTTGATAATATCGGTACCTTGCTTGGAGTATCCCGTAAAGCCGGTCTATTAGACAAGAACGGGAATTTGCCCCGTGCTGGAAAAGCTTTGATGGCAGATTCAGTGGGAACGATGTTCGGAGCTGCCGTGGGAACTCCTACAGTAACGTCTTATATTGAAAGTGCCTCCGGTGTTGCTGAGGGCGGCAAAAGCGGACTGACTGCAGTTACCGTAGCAGGTCTATTCTTTGTCTCCCTTATTTTTGCTCCTCTAGTTGGATTGATCCCTGGACAAGCAACTGCACCTGTTCTAATTTTGGTGGGTGTCTTGATGATGGCTGAAGTTGTCCAGATTAATTTTGAAGACTTTACAGAAGCTTTGCCTGCCTTCATGACCATCGTCATGATGCCTCTAACCTTCTCGATAGCCCAAGGTATCGCGTTTGGATTTATGTCTTACACCCTCATCAAATTAGTGAGCGGCAGGCATAAGGAAAACAATATGGTTATGTATGTCTTCACGGTGCTCTTTATCATCCACTTTATTATCGGTGGTCATTAATCTAACTTGCAAAGTAGTTTGGAGAGATGTGGCAGGAACACATCTCTCCATATAGAAAATTTTGGTATAATTTTTGGTCTATATGAAGTATAGTTAATCTAATTTAGGAGCTATATTGACGTGCGGCTTACTAAATAAACTTTAACCCAGCTCGTATTATTAATCTCGGACTTTTATATAGTCTTAGGTAAACCTAACGCTTGGCGCCTTTCGGTCGCTTTCGTATAAAGGGGAAGGATGGAATAGGATGCGTATTCTCTTTAAAAATGCAAATATTGTGACTATGAATGCACATCGTGAGATTATTCAGGGTGATCTGCTTGTCGACGGATCAAGGATCGTGGCAGTTGGAGGAGTCATTGAACAGCCAGCCGATCAGGTGATTGACATTCGTGGTGACCTGTTAATTCCCGGTTTGATTCAAACTCACATTCATCTATGTCAGACATTATTTCGAGGACAGGCCGATGATTTAGAATTATTAGACTGGCTGAAACTAAAAATTTGGCCGCTAGAAGGTGGACATGACCCAGAATCTTTATTTGATTCGGCATTACTTGGAATTGGTGAATTGTTCCTTGGAGGAACGACGACAATTGTAGACATGGAAACTGTGCATCATACGGAACATGCCTTTGAGGCTATCCTCTCCAGTGGTTTGAGAGCTCTCAGTGGAAAGGTTATGATGGATGATTGCAATGGTGATATACCAAGTTCCTTGCAAGAATCGACAGAAGATTCCTTACAAGAAAGCGTCAACTTATATGAGAAATATCACGGGCAAGGGAATGGCCGCCTCGAAGTGGCGTTTACACCTCGATTTGTTATTTCCTGTACCGATACATTATTAAATGAAGTATCACGAATTGCTCGTGAGAAAAACGCCTTTGTGCACACCCACGCCTCTGAAAACCGTTCGGAAATTCAGATTGTGGAGAGTACACGGGGGATGCGTAATATTATTTATTTGGACAAAGTTGGGCTGACCGGTCTAAAGTTGATCTTAGCACACTGTATCTGGCTGGATGAAGCAGAAAAAGAAATTTTGACCCGGACAAAAACGAGAGTTTCCCACTGCCCTTCTTCAAATTTGAAATTGGCATCAGGAATTGCGCCGATTCCAGAACTTATCAAACGCGGAGCAGAGGTATCCTTAGCTGCAGATGGGGCACCCTGCAATAATAATCTCGATGGATTCCGAGAGATGCGTCACGCAGCCTTGATCCAAAAACCCCTTCACGGACCGACCGTCATGCCAGCCCATCAAGTATTTGAATTAGCCACACTAGGCGGGGCACGGGCTATAGGTCATGAACATGATTTGGGAAGTTTGGAAGTTGGGAAAAAAGCGGATTTGGCAGTGGTGAGCTTACAGGGGTTACACACTTGGCCTAACGAACATGTCGATGTTTATTCACAACTTGTCTATCAGGTAACGTCATCCGATGTGCGCCTTACGATGGTGGATGGACAAATTGTGATGAAAGACCGACAGCTTCTAACGATCGACGTTCCTCGGCTTAAAGAGAGCTCGACACGGAGTCTAAACCGTGTCATGAAGCGTGTAGGACTTGCGTAAGGGACTTGTATGGCACACAAAGTCCATTTCCATGTGCAACGTCTAAGGAAGCAGGGATGATTCTTAAATGCAAGTTTAAGAACCGTCCCTGACTTGTATTTGGAAGTCAGTATGATAGGAGTGTAGATAAGCATGTCGAGTTTTAGGCAGCGAATGGATGAGGCCCGGGGGCTGGTAAAGATTGACTTGGTTCTGAGAAGGGCTAGGTTAGTCAATGTTTTTTCGGGTGAAATTCATGAAACGGAAATCGGTATTCATCAAGGATACTTCGTCGGAATTGGAACGTTTAATGATGCGGAAATGGAATTGGATTTGAACGGGAATTATGTTGTTCCTGGCTTGATCGATGGACATGTTCATATCGAAAGCTCGCTGCTCAGTCCTGAAGAATTCTGTTCACTCCTTCTTTCTCACGGTGTAACAACGGCTGTCGTTGACCCTCACGAAATCGCCAATGTTATGGGGACCAAAGGAATTCGTTACATACTCGATAGTCTCGATACCTTACCCTTTAATGCCTATGTTGCTCTACCTTCTTGCGTTCCTGCGACAAGCTTAGAAACATCTGGGTCTAGACTTGGAGCAAAGGATTTATCCGAGTTTTTAGAACATCCTAGAGTAATAGGTCTTGGGGAAGTTATGGATTTTCATGGGGTAATCGAAGCACTACCTGACATGGTGGAAAAGTTAGAACTACCTCTTTCCTTTAAGGATGGTCATGCCCCCGGAATATCAGCGCAGGATCTCAACGCCTATTATCGGGCTGGAATACATACTGAACATGAATGCTCAACGGTTGAAGAGATGAGAGACCGTTTACGCCGCGGGTTCCATGTTATGCTCCGAGAGGGCAGCGCCGCTAAAAACCTCTTGGACCTCTTACCGGCAGTGACGAGTAAAAACTCTGGACAATGCCTTTTGGTAACGGATGATCGTCATCCCACTGATCTAATCCATGAAGGAAGCATTGACCATCTGGTACGTTTAGCAATTAAAGCAGGGATGAACCCAATCCAAGTCATTCAAATGGCGACCATTAATGCAGCTCGGGCAACTGGGCTTAGTGGCTTGGGTGCAGTTGCTCCTGGGTATCAAGCGGATTTTGTCATTTTAAAAGACCTAGATCGCTTTGAAATTGAGGAAGTGTATTGGCGCGGAGTAAAACAAAGTACTAGAGGGGAGCGTCCACGGTTTCCACACTTTAGTGTTTCAGAACTCACGGAAAGTGTACATCTTGGGAATTGGTCTCCTGCAAAACTTAGAGTATCAGAGAAACGGAATCTAGATCTTGAGTTAGATCCAGATTCCGATCCAGGTATAAATCCAGGTACAGATCAAGTTAAAGATCCAAGTTTCGCCCAGGTCCAGGTTATTGGGGTCCAAGGTCATTCCCTAGTTACTTCAGCCTTGGTACGGAAACTTCCAGTCAAAGACGGATTTGTTCAAACAGATGCTACTCAGAAAATAGCGAAAATTGCGGTGCTCGAACGTCATCATGGAACAGGAAATGTGGGTGTCGGATTTGTGGAAGGACTAGGCTTGGATAAAGGAGCTATTGCTTCTACTGTAGCCCATGATTCTCACAATCTAGTGGTCGTAGGTATGAGCGATGAAGAAATGAATCTAGCCATCCAGACTTGCGTAGAAATGGGTGGAGGGCTTTGTCTGGTTCATGGGAATCAGGTAATCGGGAAGATCTCCTTGCCGATTGCGGGTCTCATGACGGACCAGGATGCCGAAGTAGTTGCCCAAATCCTAGATGAGTTACACGAGCAAGCACTAACTCTAGGAATCAGTAAGAACGTGGATCCTTTTATGACTTTAGCCTTTCTCTCACTGCCTGTGATTCCAGAATTGAAGATAACAGATTTAGGTCTGGTCGATGTGGATCAATTTCGACTGACGGAGACAGTTTTCTGATACTCCGCGCGACTAAAGTCGGCGGGTTCTTAGGTACATAGACTTCCGATCTACTCTCGCTTACTGGCATGGTATTTCATCGGCAAGGTACAACATATAAGGACTGGTCTGTCACCACGCGGGGTGATCCAGAGATTTCCCTAAGATTTTACTACCAAACAGTCCATTGACCATATTAGCGGTAGTATGACGCCCGTATCATGACGCTTTTTTGGGGTTAGTTAAATTCCCATGCTGACTAGTTTACGGTTCGTTGAGGTTTTTAGTCGTTCAATCTCTCTATCGTGAAGTGTCTTGAATCTCGAGTAGGTTTCAAGGCACTGTTGGATGTGTTCTGTTTAATGATTTTTTATTGAACGATGAGGCCGCCATCATCCCCGTGACTGAAGTCAGGGGCTTTCGGCTACGATCGTAAAATCGATTACTGAAGAACATGTTTAAAGATTATAAATAATGATAGAAAAGCCTTCTTCGGTAAAGAATAATTTGACGGGAGAAGGCTTTTTAGGTATGATTTAAAAGTTGTTGACGCGTCGAAACGTGTAGTTTAGTTGAAAAGAAGGTAATATAATAACGAATGTAGTCGGATATAAGTAAACTAGAAAAGTGACTAAGAAATGCAAGTAAGAAGATCAACAACAAGGAGAAATACTTAAGGAAATTAGAGAAATTGATAAGAAATGAAGGTGCTATTTTTGAAACAAGAAACTCCAAAAAAACGTGAAGGTTTTTCAAGTAGTATTGGTGTCATCGCGGCTGTACTCGGTTCCGCGGTTGGATTGGGTAACATATGGAAATTCCCTTATGTCACAGGGGCAAATGGCGGCGCTGCTTTCATATTGGTCTATTTATTGTGTCTCGCTGTGATGGGTTTGCCGGTGATGTTATCTGAACATTTGATTGGTCGTCACACGAAAGCGAATGCAGTTGGGGCTTTCAAAGCTTTGCAACCAAGAAAACCTTGGTACTTAGTGGGAAGTGCAGGAGTGCTAAG
>DOPS01000380.1:15663-16244 GCA_003512645.1 Desulfosporosinus sp. | reverse complement strand
TCTACCGATATCTAAGCGCTTATCCAGGATATCCTCTTGATATAGTTCAGGATCGAGCTTAAGAGTTAGCACAAAATTCGGCTTTAGTTCCTCTTTGATTTTTTTCGTTCGTTTAGCCATTGTAGTCACCACCTTTATACGTGGTTTGGTTTACTGAATAGTGCTGTATTGTTTCTTCGGATTGAGATATACAATTCCTTCTTATGCGTGTACTTATCGGTTATTAGATAGTTTACCTTTTTGTCTAATTATACCATATTATGATTCCAGTGCAGAGTGCGCCAGATGATGGTGTGTGATTTAGGAGGTGGAAACCCTCCCCGGAAAGGATTAGCTATCCACCGGTAGCGAGTTTTGGGATGCGAGGAGTAATCCTTGTCGTTAAGCGTAAACAGTTAGGCAACAGGCCTGTAATGTGATTGAGCCCCGTTATGAATCTTAAAATGGAGAGGCTGACAGTTTTTTTTGCACACTGGAAGGCAAAATTTTCATAAACGTTAAAGCGAGTTTATGGAAACTCTCCCGGGGTCTGAGAGCCAGGCATGAGGCACAATGATCACATGCGGCAAACCATTCGACAG
>DOPS01000380.1:0-15542 GCA_003512645.1 Desulfosporosinus sp. | reverse complement strand
GATTCCCCCGGGCTACTCACCTTATTTGCTGTTTTCAATACGAGGATGATGCCAAGAGGTACTATAGAGCACTGCAAAATAGACTAGGGAAATTTGGACTAGAGCTAGCTGATGATAAGACTAAGATAATAGCATTCGGTAAAAACAGCTTGGACGTTGAAGAAGGACAAATAAAACCAGGTACCTTTGATTTTGTTGGGCTCACTCACTATTGCGGTAAAAGCAAAATGGGAAAGTTTAGAGTTAAGCGTAAAACCAGCAAAAAGAAATACCGGGCAAGTCTATTGAAAGTAAAAAAGTGGGTGAAGGTGAACAGGAACATGCCAGGCCGTGAACTTATGGATGCCCTAAGAGTAAAACTGAATGGGTATTTCAGGTACTATGGTGTGACAGACAACTTCAGTTCATTAGGAAAATTTCTTCGAGAAGTGACGAAACTATTATATAACTGGTTAAATCGTCGCAGCCAAAGAAAGAGTTTCACACGGGAACAATTTAAAGAATTTCTAAAGAGAAACCCGTTGCCATCACCTAAAATATATGTGAATATTTTTCAGCTAAGGTTTCCTATTACTTGGTGTAAATGATAGTTTGAGGAGCCGTATACCTAAATTGGGTACGTACGGTTCTGTAGAGGGGCAGGGGTCGCGAGGCCCCGTCTACTCGACAACCCCCTGATTTTTTAGTCAAAAGCAGGAATTCACAGTCTAACCAATACTGGAGACGAGGATATGTCGTGTTTTGTGATACTCGCTCCAAATCCCTCGCCTATGTATTCGATAGAAGTTTAATCGTAAATAGCGAAATCATGAATATTACGAGGCACCTACTGACAAAATGTCAGCAGGTGCCTTTTTGTCACGCAATAAACAGTGACATTTTGTCACCATTACAGTTCGCAAAGACTGCAAGTAGCGCTGTGATACCGTTTCCACTTGGACGATATTCTGGCGCGATTATTGCATATTAGTTAAGAATATTATGATAAAAGGAGTGAAAAGAATGAAAACGGCTAACGCAGCAGAACAAACAGGTGATAAGAAAAAGACACCACGTTGGGCGATGGTCATCGATCTTAAGAAATGCATCGGATGTGACACCTGTACTGTTTCCTGCAAAGCAGAAAACCGGACCCCGCCTGGAGTAACCTACAACGTCGTCATCCAAAACGAGATCGGGACATATCCTAACGTCGCTCTTGTAAACCTGCCCCGCCCCTGCATGCAGTGTGACCGCCCGGCTTGTGCTCAAGTTTGTCCGGTCAAGGCCACTTATAAAATGGAAAACGGGATTACCGCGATTGACTACGATCGCTGTATCGGGTGCCGCTACTGTGTGGTTGCCTGCCCGTATGGAGCCCGCTATGTTGATTTCGGTGAGGATTATTCTCAGGAGATGCTGGCTGCCAATGAGATCCAGTCTCCCGAATACGGTGTGGATAGGGGCAAACGGGAAAAAGGAAAATCCCCAATAAACAATGTCCGCAAATGCACCTTTTGCCTGCACCGGCTGGAACGGGGCGAGGAGCCGGCCTGTGTGGAAACCTGTGTCGGTGACGCTCGTTTCTTTGGAGATTTAAGTGACCCGGACAGTGTCGTTTCCAAACTGGCAGCCAGCCCCCGCGCTTTCCGCCTTAAAGAAGAACTAAACACCGGACCAAGAGTTATTTATCTTAAATAGGAAGAGAGGGTAAAAAACATGTCTGAACATAGTCAGAAGTCCAAGCGCTCAACTCTTTGGTATGCATTTTTGATTCTGCTGATGGTCGCAGGTGCGGTTGCTGTTTTTATCAGGGCAAAAGAGGGCTTGATTGTTACAAATCTTACCAGCACCGCACCTTGGGGAACTTGGGTTGCCTTCTATATTTATTTTGTCGGTATGAGTGCCGGAGCCTTTCTCCTGTCAACCTTAATCTACGTGTTTGGCATGGAACAGTACGAGAAAATCGGAAAAGATGCCCTTCTGGTTGCCATCTTAAGTATGGTGCTGGCCATGGCTTTTATTCTGGTTGATTTGGGCCATATGGAACGATTTTGGCACACCCTTTGGTATATGAACTGGACGAGTGTTCTCGCTTATGAGGTGCGTTTCTACGTCCTCTATATCGTACTTTTGTTTTCGGAACTCTATTTTGCCATGCGCATCCATTTGATTAAAGCATCCTCCTTGAATGACTGGAAAGGCAAAATAGCCAAATTCCTTTCCTTCGGCAGCAAAGATACCTCTGAAAGATCAATACAGCATGATCATAAAGTGCTCAAAATCCTGGGCACCATTGGACTTCCGGTTGCGATCTTCGGAGTTCACGGAGGAACCGGTGCTCTCTTTGCAGTTGCTAAGGCTCGTCCCTTCTTGAATTCGGCGTTATTCCCTGTTATCTTTGTTGTCTCTGCCCTTGTCTCAGGTACTGCCCTCTTGATCGCTTTTTATGTCATCAGGAATAAAGTTTCAGGAAATCCGGTTGATCAGAAGATGGTTAAATCCCTGGCCGGGTTATTGGCGCTCTTTCTGTTTATCGATGTTGGTTTAGAGTTTTATGAATTTTTAATTGGAGCTTATGGCTTAGAACATGAGGAGTTAGCAACTATAACAACAATGATTAAAAGTGATTTTTCCTGGTCGTTTTGGGTTGTACAAATGTTTATTGGCGTAGTTGTCCCCCTCTTCTTGATTTTTGCCAGGAAAACCAAAGAATCGGTCAATGCCATTGCTGCAGCGGCAATTATGGTGGTAATCGGCATTCTCGGCGTGCGTTTTAATATTGTGCTGCCGGCTTTGATCGTACCGGTAATGACTGGATTGCCTGAAGGATATTATTACCCGACCTGGATTGAGATCTTAAGCAGCAGCGGGATTATCGCTATGGGCCTTTTCCTCTATACCCTGGCGGTTACAGTCTTGCCGATTCACACAGAATCAAGCCAAGTCTCATCAAACCATCTTACTTTCGACCATCGGACAACTGGAAGGAGTGAAGAAACTATATGAACTCAAAGGGAAACAAGCAAATAAAGTTTACACGGCGGAGTTTTCTCAAGGGTGGTGCAGCTCTGGGAGGGATCTCGCTGTTATCTCCCATGTTGGCAATAGGGTCTCCTCAAGAGGGTGCATGGCTGGATGATCCGTATGGAACAGGCCATGACAATCAGGATTATGGCGCTGAAAATGTGATTTATTCTCTATGTCAACAATGTAATACTTTTTGTACGATTAAAGCCATCGTAATTCCTCAAAAAGGGGACGGGCCTCATACATCGATTGTCCGGAAAATTGCCGGTAATCCGTATAGTCCGTTGACAATGCAGCCTTTTGGCCAGATCCCTTATAAAACATCGGTCAAAGCGGCTGCTAAAGGGAAAGAAAATGTGGCCAAAGATGGCCGTGGTTTCCGGGGTGGTCGTACTTGCCTGAAAGGACAAGCAGGGATTCAAACGGCTTATGATGCGTTCCGGGTGCAAAAACCTCTGAAAAGAGTCGGGCCCCGGGGGAACGGCAAATGGCAGAGTATTTCCTGGGAGCAAGCCATCAAGGAAATAGTCAATGGCGGTGACTTAGGCACTCCCGGGACTAAGCAGTCTTGGGCTTATATTCCTGAGAAGCCGGTAATGGGTGACTGGGAAAAAGTTAAAAAAGGAGAAATAAGCCAGGAGGATTTTGATAAAAAGTATCAAGATGTGCTCATTGATACCAAGCATCCGGATTTCGGCCCTAAGTCCAATCAATTGGTGTTTTTAGCCGGAGACCGCACATCGTTTTTTATTGATCGCCTGTGGAATCAAACCTTTGGCAGTGCAAATGCCTTTAACCATGGAGGATACTGTGGTATGAGCGGAGTGATTGCGAATGTTCGCTCTTTTACCTCACCTAGCCCAAAAAAGCGGATGTACGGGGATATTGACCACTCGCAATTTCACATTGTTTGGGGTACAGATCCCCTGGTTGCTAATAAAGGGCCGACTTGGTTAGCTCCCAAATATATGAACGCTTTACAACGAGGCATGAAGTTGGCCGTCATTGACCCCAGAATGAGTCGTATTGCTGAAAAGGCCCAGGCATGGGTTCCGATCAAACCGGGAACAGATGCCGCCTTCGCTTTCGGGATGGCACGCTGGATCATCGAAAACAACCGTTATGATGCCCGTTATTTACAGAATCCAAACATTGAGGCGGCAGCCCTGGACAAAGAGCCCACCTGGAGTGACGCAACCTTCCTCGTGGCAATCAGTGAAAAAGGGAAACCGAAACTCAGAGCGAAAGTTCTGGGAATTGGAAATGAAAAACAATTTGTCGTAATCGAAAACGGACAAGCGGTTCCGGCGGATAAGTCAGCCGAAGGCCAACTGGAAGTGGATATGACGCTCAATGGAATCCAAGTCAAATCTGCATTTACCCTTTTTAAAGAAAGGGTGATGGAGAAGACGATTGAAGAGTATGCCAAGATCTGTGAAGTTGAGCCTCAGCAAATTATTGAACTTGCTAAAGAATTCACTTCCCATGGTAAAAAGGCTTCAATCACCTCTTATCGCGGTCCGGCCATGCGCGTAAACGGTTATTACAATATTAGAGCGATCAATATGCTTAATCATTTGATCGGCAACTATGATTGGAAAGGCGGCAGCATTTCCGCAGGAGCCAACTTCAAACCCTTAGACGGCCGTTATAAGCTAAATCAAGTGCCAAAAGCTCATAATGCTTGGGGTTTGAAACTCGTCAGGGAAAAGGCCGTTTATGAGAAGAGTTCTCTTTTTTCCAAAGATGGCTACCCGACCAAACGTCCCTGGTTTGTCTTGGGCGGTAACCTTATTCATGAGGTCTTGCCGAGTGCTTCTGATCAGTATCCGTATGGCATTAAAGCTCTTTTCATTCACCGTACTTCTCCCATTATGTCCTCACCGGGAGGAGGAAAACAGGTTGAGATTCTCAAAGACACCAAAGCCATTCCCTTGTTGGTTTGCTCAGACATTGTAATCGGTGAGACATCGATGTACGCGGATTATATTTTGCCCGATATCACCTATCTCGAGCGCTGGGGGCTGGAATCAATTTACCCGAACCAGGAACTTAAATTAACTCAGATTCAACAACCGATCACTAGGGTATACCCGGAAACCCGTCCGGCTGAAGATACTTTCATCGAGATTGCCAAGCAGATGGGACTGCCTGGTGTTGGGGAAAATGCTTTTTCCGACGGAAGTTCCCTCTACCGGGCCGAAGACTTCTACCTGAAGGCCGTAGCCAATATTGCTTTCGCTGGCGAAGCAGTGCCTGATGCCGATGCTGAGGAAATAACAATATTTGAAACAGCCAGAAAGCAAGCCTTGGGTACGTTTTTCGACTTGGCTGCCTGGAAAAAGGCCGTAAAGCCCGAAGAGTGGGCAAAGGTAGTTTATGTGCTGAACCGGGGCGGCCGCTTTGAAGCATTTGGCCAAGGGTATGAAGGAGATTATATTAAATATAAACTTGCGGCAGAAGCAGACTTTTATGATGAAGTAGCAGCTAGAGCCAAAAATTCATTCACCGGCAAACCTTTCGACGGGCTGCCCAAAATCACCGGAGTGACTTTCTATAACGGAAAAGAAGTTCCTACGGACGGTTATCCTCTTACATTTATTAACTGGAAGTCTCGCAATATCGGGACTCATCGCGGGATTGTTTCCGCCTGGTTAAGGGAGATTGAAGGAGAAAATTTGCTCTGGATCAATCCTGTCGATGCTCAGACCAGAGGCTTAAAGAATGGAGATAAAGTAAAAATTAAATCTCCCAGCCATGAAGTGACAGGGTCGGTTTTGGTTACGGAAAGGATTAGGCCTGGTGTGGTTGGAACACCCTATAATTACGGTCACTTTGCCTATGGTTCCCGGCCGGTGGAGATTGACAACAAGATGATTGAGGGAGTAAAACCCTACGGTCACACCAATTGGGTTGCCGGCATGCCACGGACTGGTTATGCCAAAGGCCGTGATACCGGTTTTTCAGCCAATGATTTGTTACAATTGGATATTTCCTATAAAAATGCGGGAATGGTGGACCCCATTGGCGGCGGTGCCGCCCAACTGGATACCAGAGTGGAAGTCAGCAAGATTTAGTAATTGTAACCACTCAGTAATCAGGAGTCAGGAGCCGGGAGTCAGCATGAGAAAATGGGTTGTCCTCAAAGAGGATAAGAATTGTTACCAAATCTACGATTTGGCAACAATTCTTTATCCCCATAGGGGATAAGAGTTCTTCCTAAATCATAGATTTAGAGAACTCTTTACCACCCATAGGGGGTAAGAATTGTAACCAAATCATAGATTTGGACAACTCTTTATCGTCTGGAAATATTCTGACTTCTGACTACCTAAATAGTTACATTAGATTTTTCCGGGAATGGCGTGGTAAACTAAGCTAAGGAAATATCAACAGGAGGGTTTAAGCGTGAGTAAGTGGCGCTGGATCATAGGAGGTTTAGCATTATTCTCCCTCATAATTGGGGCTTTATTATTCGCCTTTCCTGTTGAAAAGCAACCGGTGGCAAAGATTGGCATCTTACTGGCAAATGACAACCGTCTCGCCAAAGTTGAGGGATTGAAAGAAGGATTAGAACGTCTGGGTTACCAGGAAGGACAGAGTATCACCTATCAAATTATTAATGTGCAAAACCAATTCTCAGATTTAACGACCATGGCAAATCGTTTAATTGCCGAGAAACCGGATGTATTAGTGGCAGCGGGTGGAGTTGAGGCTCAAACCCTTAAAGAACTGACCGCGAAAATGAAGCATCCTATCCCGGTCGTATTTATGGGTATTCTTTCTCCGGTGAGCATCGGATTAGTGTCTAACTCATTTCATCCAGAGGGAAATCTGACTGGATTAAATAATTATCATCTTGAATTGACACCGAAACGGCTTGAACTGCTTCATCGTTTGCTTCCGGATATCCGAAATGTTGCGGTGTTGGGAGATACGCGTGTTCCATTCTTTCAGCAAATCCAGTTAAATATACAAGAAGCCGCGAAGGAGCTTTCATTAACCCTTGGTATGTATACTGTTTCGACCCCTGAAGAGGTTACTAAGGCTTTTCAACGGATGAGCAACGATAAAGTGGAAGGTATCATACTGTTGCCGGGTTTTTTTCTGGAAACAAGCACCACACAAGTGGTTGAACTGGCTATGCAGAAAAAGCTTCCCGTTTTTGGTGTATATCCAAGTGATACTGAGGAAGGCTGTTTAGCTTCTTATGGAACTCCTTACAAAGCTCAAGGAGCTCAGACTGCCCAGCTCATTTATAAGATATTGCGTGGGCAAACGCCAAAGGATATTCCGGTAGAAACGCCTGAAGATCTGGTTTTTTCTGTTAATCTCCGTACAGCTCAACAGTTAGGAATCCGCCTTGCACCGAATGTATTAAGCTTCGCAGACCAAGTGATTCAACCATAGGGAGGGAGAGTTTGTGAAACAGGCATCATTTCCATGGTTAATGCGTATTAAAGGTCGGGTTCTTATTTTTGGTATTGCTATGTCTATATTTCCGTTACTTTTCCTCGGTTTGGCGAATTTTAATGCAACACGGCTATATTTACAAGAACGCATTCAACTACAAAACTTCGAACGAGCGACGGCACTTGCTGAACAGATTAGCGAATTTGTCCAATATAAAGCTGCCAGCATGAGTATCGTGACTTATACTAATGCCTCGACACTAGTTGGACAAGATCCTATAGCGCGGGAGATGATTTTGGCGACACTATTACGACAGGAATCGTATTTTGAAGCCATTGAAGTGGCTGATCTCAAGTTTAATGTTTTAGGGCAAATCGATCGGCGTAATGTAATTTTGCCGCTAAAGGCAGACGTTAAACTCAACCATCGCGATTTGACAGCAAACACCTCTTTCTCAATTAGCCCTGTATTTTTCTCAAATGATGGACGACCGCAATTTTATTTGACGGTAGGAATTCAGGATCCCCTGACTCGCAAGAATATAGGATATTTACAAGCTAAAACAGATCTTAAAGGAATGGTCACTAAGATTGCCAATTTGCGCATTGGACAAGCAGGGTATATTTACCTGACCGATGAGTTAGGGAATTTGATCGGACATACCGATTTTAGCAATGTTTTACGTCAAGAGAATGTGCGCCAGAACCCTGACGTTCAAGCGTTTTTAGCGGGCCAGCGCCCATCACCGCAAGGGACAGAATATAGGAATTCTGACGGTGTACAAGTTGTCGGCTTATTTGCACCTGTAGAAAATCTCAATTGGGGTGTTTTTATAGAACAGCCAATCCGTGAGGCCTATCAACACATCTATGAATTTTCCCGTAAACTCCTAGGAATCTTGCTAGTTGCCATAGCCTTGGTGACCTTGATTAGTATTATGTTTGGCTTAAAGCTGACGCGGCCGATTGAGAATCTCGAAGGGGAGGTCCGACGTATTATTTTGACGGGGGATCTGAAATCGGAAATACCACAACAGACCCAAGACGAAATCGGACGACTGGTCCAGTCTTTTAATCAATTACTGGCCCAACTCAATGAAATATCGATAAATCTAATAACGGAAAAGGAATTGCTCGCAACCGTTGTTGGTGGAATTGGAGCGGGTATGGTCCTTCTTGATTCAGACAAGCGTATTATCTGGTGGAATTCTATTTTTGCACAATGGTTCGCGCGAGAAGAATTTTTGCTTCTGACTTGTGAAGAGTTTATCGGTGAGGAGGGCGCTGACTGTAGCTTTACGGAAAACGGCAGCATTATCACTCATGATATCAAAGGCAAACGTAGTTATTTGCGCAAAATGTACTATCCTTTGCACCAGGAAAATGTCACACAGCCTGCCTATTTGGTTCTTCTTGAAGATGTTACGCAACAGGTGGAAATGGAAGCCCGGGTCATCGAAACAGATAAAATGGCAGCCGTCGGCCTGTTAGCCTCTGGAATTGCCCATGAAATCAATAACCCTCTGTCGATAGTATCAGCTCATAGCGAGGATATGTTGGACCGATTAAAGGAGGAACCGGCTCAACTGGAACAGGAAGACCTCGTGTCGGAATTGCAGATTATTAATCAACAAATAAGTCGCTGCAAGCAGATCACAGGTGGGCTTTTGCACTTCGCCCGAAAGCGTCAGGACACTCGGGACCTCATTAATATAAGCACTTCAACGGTTCAGACAATCGACCTGCTTGAATACCGGGCTAAACAAAAGAGGATTCAAATCGCCTATGAAATGGATAAAGACCTCTACGTTTTTGGGAACGAAAACGAATGGCAGCAAGTTATTTTAAATATTGTTACAAATGCCCTTGATGCCTCTGAGGAAGGCGGAAAGATAGAAATTCGGACGCGGTGCATACGAGGGGCAATCCGAGTGGTGATCGAAGATAACGGTCAAGGAATCCCAGGAAGCCAGCTAAAACGTATTCTCGAACCCTTCTACACGACCAAGCCTTCTGGACAAGGAACGGGTCTGGGTCTGTTTGTTAGTTATGGTATAATTCAAAAGATGAACGGCCAATTAGAGGTTCAAAGCGTTGAGGGACAAGGAACAATTGTAGAGATCACCTTGCCAAATGGCTCTTAGGAGTTGAAAGTAAAATGAAGAAGTATTATCCACGTATCCTGATTTTAGATGATGAGGCGGCTCTCCGCTCGATCATCAGAAAGCGTTTAACCCGCAAAGGCTATGAAATTTCGGAGTCCGGAACAGCGCGGGAAGGACTGGAATACCTTAAAGACCATGTTCTATCCGTAGTACTCTTGGATTTACGCTTACCCGACGGAGACGGGCTTGAAGTCCTTAAGTCCATGAAAAAACTTCAACCAGACCTCCAAGTCATCATGCTGACCGGTCACGGAACCATTGAATCAGCAATTGATGCTATAAAAAATGGTGCGTTTGATTACCTGACCAAACCCTGCAATCTTTCAGAACTGGATGTTATCTTGGAAAAAGCGGTGGAACAGCGTAAACTGGTTATGGAAAACAGCGGTCTGCGACAGGTTGTACACCGTCAAACCCAAGAGATAGAAATTATCGGGGAAAGCCCTCAGATGAAAACCCTGCTTGAAATGACGAAAAAGGCTGCCCAGAGTGAATCTGCGATCCTCATCCAAGGAGAGACCGGTGTGGGCAAAGAGCTGATTGCCCGTGCTCTACATCTCTGGAACCCAAGGTCAGAGTATGCCTATGTTCCCTTAAATGCAGCGTCGATACCGGAAGCTCTTTTGGAAAGTGAATTATTCGGGCATGAAAAAGGTGCTTTTAGCGGAGCAGGAGCGCATAAACTGGGCTTGGTCGAACTTGCTGATCACGGAACTCTTTTCCTTGATGAGATAGGGGAAATGCCACTATCCCTGCAGGCCAAACTCCTTCGTTTTTTGGAGACGGGAGAGTTTCGCCGGGTTGGAGATAATCGACTAAGGATGGTGGATGTGCGAATTGTGACTGCAACCAACCGGGATCTCATGGCTGAAGTTAAACAGGGTCGGTTCAGACAGGACCTATATTACCGACTCAATGGGTTAATTCTTGAGATCCCCCCTTTACGTGAGCGAAAAGAAGATATTCTTCCTCTGGTTGATTTCTATTTGCAGAAATTCCGTTCACCGGGACCCGAGAAGTATTTATATAGTCTTTCCCCGGAAACACAGACACTGCTATTGAATTATGATTTTCCAGGCAACGTAAGGGAATTAGCCCATTTAATTCAGCGAGGAGTTACCATGGCTAACGGTAAGATTATTTTTCCGGTTGATCTCTGGCCGAATTCTCATTTGGACAACAAGTTAAACGATGATAGGATTCCCCTCGACAATCAATCCGTTTCCATCAAAAGACATTCAACTCTCGTAGAGATAGAAAGAGATTACATATTAGATACTCTAAAAGAACTCAACGGGAACCGGGCCCAAGCCGCTAAAATGCTCGGAATCAGCGTCCGTAACCTTTACCGGAAATTAGAGCAATATGGCACTGAATAATATCTTAGGTGCAAAACATATTAGTCACGTAAAGAGGAGTAAAAATGAATAATTGTATTTTCAATAAAACTATTTTACATATTTTAGATAATAAGCTACAGGTTCCAATTCTATCTTTAAAAGAAATGAATAATGAAAACGATATTGAGGACTGTTGTTAAGGACCACGGATTTCTCGATGAGATTAAGAGTGAACATTGTCCTTCCCGTTTTGATGAACAAAAGGATGCGATCGATCAATCTTATAAGACAGGAAAACTCCTTTTCCAGGAGCAAGAGGATTAAGTTTTTAAAACAATGCAATTTTTTTTGTTAATAGTGGTCAGACCTTCTTGTTTAAACCTATTAAGAGTGTTGGTAACCATAACTCTAGAGGCATTTACCAAACTAGCTAGATCTTGGTGAGTCAAATGGATAGTAATTAACGTTCCTTTACCGATCGGTTCACCATAATTACGGGCTAGTCGTTGTAGCTATGAAACTTAAACTTGAGGAAAATCGATTTCTACCTGTAAAGCGTCAAGAAATTTATTAAATGAAGTAAATAGGTCTACAACGGAGATGAATTCAACGAAGTTAGCATCACTATAACCCAAGTCTCTCAGTTGCTGAAATTCACTTTCAGAGATTTTATGCGGCTCTCGGGTTGCTTTAATGGCAAGATTCAAGAGTGTTTTGTACGCTGGCGAGATATCTGCTGAATTCACGTCGTCGAGAAGTTGAAGTATCTTTTCCCGGGGGAACCCCATCATTTTTAAAGCCGCACTATGAGCGTCAACACAGTAACTACAACTGTTGGCCTGGGAAACAACAACTGCCACCATTTCTTATAAATCCATGGGTAGCTCTCCTTGAGTCATAACGGCCTTGAATTTCATAAAGTTAGCCTCTAGAATATCAGGATTTAGGGCCATTGCCCTAAATAAATTAGGAACCATACCAAAGTTTTTTGTGATTTCAGCAAATATTTCACTTGCCTTTCCCGTAACTTCAGTAACCCCAAGTATTTTGATTCTAGCCAATCTTTTTCCTCCTTGTTAGTGTAGTGTACTAGTTCTTCTAGCCAGTTCTCCTTTTGAGCTTTTTCACCACCACAATCCCTTTTCAATCGCTCAGAAGTCACGTGCTAGGATCTCATACTAAATGAAATAATTATTTCCGTATGTAATTTACATTACAATATTTAAGAAAGATTTATAAAGAAAAGCCTAAGCTTTTCCAACAAAGAATAACTCGCACTTATTATTTAAATAAATGAAATGTGATTTCATTCATATTGACGTTAATAATGGTTTACGTTCTAGTAAAACTGTCTGCACGTAAGTGATTTGAAGTGAAAGGGAGGATTGTATTGATTCTCGGGATTAGTGCTAGTCCAAGAAAAGATGGAATTACCAGTGCGGCAGTAAAAGCAGTTCTTAAGGCGAGTGGGATGGAGTACGCTTAATTTTTTTGGAAGAACAGGGTAAAATAGAGATGGTAGTATTACCAATGTAAAAGGGAGTGCAGGGTTTATGAGTTTAGTATATTCGGTCTTTGTTCCGCATCCACCCATCCTCGTACCAGAGATCGGACGTGGAGAGGAGCGTAAGTGCCAAGCGAGTTTGGATGCCTACCATGAGATAGCGAGTCGTCTCGTTCAGGCGGAGGTCGAGACGGTGATTCTGGTTTCCCCTCATGCACCGCTTACAAAGGAAGGGATTACACTATTGACAGAGGAGGTTGTCCGAGGGAATTTCGCTCAATTTGGAGCTGCGCAGTTGAGTTTTTCATTTGCATGCGACACTACGGCGATTGTGCGATTTCAGAAAGATTTGTCGGGAGTTGTTCCCATACAGAAGTCTATGGATCACGGTGCACTTGTACCACTCTATTTTTTACAAAGGACAGGTTGGAGTGGGAAGGTTGTACTTATAGGGATGCCCTTGGAGCGACCGGAAGAATATGGTTTGCGTATTGGTCAAATTCTTGATAAGCTGCCTGGACGTTATGCACTTGTGGCTAGTGGGGATCTCTCTCATCGCTTAAAGGAAGACGGCCCGTACGGCTTAGATCCTGCTGGACCTGAATTTGACCAATTCGTAATCAAGACTCTGCAGAGAGATCCGAAAAAGATCGCCAATTTACCGGCTGACCTTGTCGAAAAAGCGGGTGAATGTGGGTATAGGAGTCTTCGCTTGGCGCTGGCTGCAAAAGAAGGAGCACCCGAAGTACTGTCCTACGAAGGACTGTTTGGAGTGGGATATCTAGTGGCGGATCTGTATCATTCCTCACCCTTGCCGCAGTGGGCACGACATTGTCTTAAGGGCTATTTACATAAGAATGACCCTGTTACGTCGGATTTACCCGACATTTCCACACCTGAGTTCGCTGTGCGGAGGGGATGTTTTGTAACTCTAAAACAAAACGGCCAACTGCGTGGATGTATTGGAACAACCGAGCCTTGGCAGGAAAACCTAGCGTTGGAAATTCAACATAATGCGATTGCTGCCGGAACCCAAGATCCGCGTTTTCGGCCTGTTCGAATAGATGAATTGGATTCCCTGAGTTTTACGGTTGATGTCTTAGGTGAACTTGAGAAAATTGCAGGACCGGAAGATTTGGATCCCTGGAGGTATGGAGTTGTTGTTCGCCAGGGTGGGAAAAGCGGACTTTTACTCCCCCACTTGGAAGGGGTAGATACGGTTTCAGACCAAATCAGTATTGCTAAACAAAAGGCAGGGATTTCACATGAAGGCCCAGTCGAACTTTGGCGCTTTGAGGTCAAGAGACATTATGAGTAATACAGATGTAGGAAATACAAATAATATAAGTAATCCCAATGAGTTAAGTCATGCGACTTATACGGATCAAGACTCCTATAGGGCGAGTTGTCTGTTGTGTCCCCAGCGTTGTCAATTAAAACATGGGCAGTCGGGACGGTGTCATGCTCGGGAAAACCGAGAGGGAGAGGTCGTATCTCGAACCTATGGTGAAGTGGCGGCTTGGAATATGGATCCGATTGAGAAGAAGCCTCTTTATCATTTTTATCCCGGTTCTTGTATTTTCTCCGTTGGGGGTTTTGGTTGTAACCTAAGCTGTTCGTTCTGTCAAAATTACGAGATATCCCAGCAACATCAAGTTGGGAAAAAAATAACTCCTGCCGAGCTTGCAGGGTTTGCCGGTCAGGAGCGGAATTCATTGGGGTTGTGTTTTACGTATTCAGAGCCGAGCGTGTGGTTTGAGATGATCCGGGATACTGCTCCCCTGGTGAGAGCCCAAGGGGGGAAGGTGGTTTTAGTGAGTAACGGAACGATTTCGCCACGCTTTCTCGAGGAGTTAATTCCGTGGCTGGATGCCGTCAATATTGATATTAAAGCATTCTCAGAGGAGTTTTATCAACACTATTGTGGAAGTAAACTGGCTTGGGTTTTAGACAATGTCGAGCGTTTAGCTGGACGAGTTCATCTTGAAGTGACAACTCTCGTTATTCAAGGGGCTAATGATGATCCGCAAGAGCTTACCGAATTAGCACGGTGGCTACGCCAGCTCAATATTCCACTGGCATGGCATTTGAGTGCCTACCATCCAGCTTATCGACTTGCGGTTCCGCCTACGGAGCGAAAGACCTTAGAACGAGCATGGGATATAGCCAAAGAGTATCTGCCCTATGTCTATTTAGGAAATGTTAGAGGTGGAGGCACGACGTTTTGTCCCCAATGCGGTGAAGCG
Source organism: Desulfosporosinus sp. (assembly GCA_003512645.1). GTDB lineage: Bacteria > Bacillota > Desulfitobacteriia > Desulfitobacteriales > Desulfitobacteriaceae > Desulfosporosinus. The sequence goes on along the minus strand of DOPS01000380.1, from coordinate 866 downwards.
GTGATTCAACGTGAGCCTGTTTTAGTTAATCGCCTGGTGGACCAAGGATGTTGCCCGAAATGTCGCGCTGCTATTTTCGGGGTTGGCATGATATGATAAATGGCAGTTTCTTGTAATTAATCATCAATAACCCAACAACCCAGAGGGCTCTTGTTGCCTAGGTAATATGAAAAGACTGATAGAAAGGGTGACTGGTGTCCCCACCGTGACTGTGCCATTCAAAATTTTAGGAGCTAAAAAATGCAATATGACAAAACTGTGGTTTTAATCCATGGATACAACAAAGATAAATCAGACATGTTTACCTAAAATTCAACTTGACTGACCTAGGATACAACTGTGTTTCCATTAATCTTCCTACTAGGTTTGGGACACTTGACGACTGCGATAAAGTTCTACAAAGTGAGCTTAGTAAAATGCTCCCTCCCATGTTTGAACAGCAACAGATTCATTTGGTTGGACACAGTATGGGCGGCCTCATCATTAGGAGTTATCTAGCAAAAAACGCCTTTCCGAAGATAGGCCGTTGTGTATTAATTGCGCCACCTACTAATAGAGGATCCAAACTTGCTGACCTAGCTCACAAGGTATTTCCACCAGTGTCAAAAGTATTTAAACCTTTAAGTGTCCTCAAGACTAATGGTACTCAGATTTCGAAACCGGTTAGTATTCCATGTCCTGAAATCGGAGTAATTGCTGGGAACAAAACTGATACTCCGCGCGACTAAAGTCGACGGGTTCTTAGGTACATAGACTTCCGATCTACTCTCGCTTACTGGCATGGTATTTCATCGGCAAGGTACAACATATAAGGACTGGTCTGCTTCCCTAAGACTTTACTACCAAACAGTCCGTTGACTATATTA
>DOPS01000348.1:0-3174 GCA_003512645.1 Desulfosporosinus sp. | reverse complement strand
GGCTTTGTGCCAAGTGTTTGGATTGTTATCGGTCCTATCGGAATGTCTATGACCCTTTTCAGCACTCTTCCGGTGGTCACTCAACCCTTCTTAGACACTTGGAACTCAGGATTTCAGGCCCTTGGTATGATCTTCGCGGTTTCCATGTGGGGTGTTGGGCTCTGGTGGATCGTGATTGCCAGTCTCTATTCCCTGCTGCATCTAGCCAAAAAAGAGAGTAAAATTCCCTTTAGCCTTGGCTGGTGGAGCTATGTCTTCCCACTCGGAAGTTTTACCACAGGAACCTACGCCTTGAACGATCTTTTGGGGCATTCTTTCTTTGCCGTCGCAGGATTCCTACAGTTCATAGCCTTAATCGGGTTCTTTAGCCTTGTCTTGACCAAAACCATGATCGGTGTTTTTAACGGCTCTTTGCTATTATCTAAATCTCCACAGCTTTACCCTCTTCAACAAAAACTCATAACTAAAACGATTGGGTTACGTTTTGATTCCTGACAAAACACTTTGAAATACTATTTCACTTCCAAGTATCGCTCGATCCAAGGGGCGCTTTTTTAGAAATAATGTGGAATTTCTATGTTATTAGCCACATATCCCCATCTTCTAGCTATTCAAGAATTGAAAGGTCAAACTTCGCTGCGAGCTCGTTGAGTTCTTGAAGTAGCCCTTCATTTATAGGAATTCCATTCTTTTTTCGTTCCTCAGCTATTGATTGCCGTCGTTCACCAGGAATTCGAATGACATCGACTCCGTCCGCTCTCGGAACATCTTTAATTTCCCCGATCATATCGGTCATTCTTTGGGCATAATCCTCAAAGGGCATGAGTCGTGAGATATTTAAGGCGAAAAAGCTATGCCCTATATTGACTGGTTCAAGATAATCGTCGTAAAGCCATCCTACGTGCGTTCCGTAAGCGGAGCCACTAATAATCCCTGACATGACCTCGACCGCCAAAGCCAGTGCATATCCTTTCGCTCCACCGACAGGCAAAACTGCTCCTTGCAGTGCTGCTTTGGCATCCGTCGTCGGATTTCCATCCTTATTGATGGCCCATCCCTCAGGAATCGAACGTCCTTCCTTTGCCGCCAAAATAATATTTCCACGGGCAACGGTTGAGGAAGACATATCAATCACAATCGATTGATCTCCGTTTGGAAATCCGTAAGAAATCGGATTCGTTCCGAAATAAGGACTTTTCCCTCCCCAGGGTGGAATTCCACAGGGCGAATTCGTATATGCTTGCCCGATCATTCGCTCTTGCGTGGCCATTTTGCAATAGGTTGACGCTGCTCCAAAATGATTACTGTTCTTAACCGTAACGAAACCAAGACCATACTCCTTGGCAAGCTCAATCGCTAAGGCCATGGAACGATAGGCCACTAGTTGTCCCAGACCGTTATCCCCATCGACACTTGCTACTGCATCATACAAGTTTTTTCGAATTGACGGCTTGGGATTAATTCTTCCATTCAAAATGCGAGATAGATATATGGGTAAACGACTAACTCCATGGGTATCAACCCCATCTAAGCTAGTATCCACAAGGATCGAGGAAACGATTAGTGCCTCATCCTCTGGGACCTCGACAGCCATCAAAAGGGCTTTGCAAAAGTTTTCGAGCGTATGCGAAGAATAATGTTGCTTCATTATTGTCCACCCCTTCTTAGTGGTTATATGTTTTTACTATTGTTTCATAATTAAGGGTTTAAGGTTCAATTCATTACTAATTTAAAATCAACAACCCGCGAAATTTAAACAGTCAACATTCAATCCGAACTTTGAAATATTTGATAGTTTAGCGAAAGAAGGAATCCGAACATATTTATTGTGATTTGTGCAAATCGAACTCATGATCTCCGTCTCTTCTTTTCTTATTACATGTTGTAATAAGAACGAAGTCAAAGTTCAGATTTTACCTTATGTATGGAAAGTCAAAAAACGCCAGGTGCAGAATATTCATCCTGCACCTGCACCCAAACACTAAACCTAAAAGAAGTAAATATTAGGCTATTAGTTAAAACAGCAAACCAGCTGGAGTCGGCACGAGCAGGAAAACTGTAAATGTTAAATATAACACAGCAGAAACTCCAATACTAAAAATTGCCGAGACTATCAAAGCAGGAAGTGTAAACCCTCTTTCGTTCAGATACCAGGACCCTAAAATTAAATAAACAAAAGTGGAGACATAGAACCCGATATAGATGACGCAGGCTACATACACAAATGTAGCTAAGACAATGACCGTTGACTTTACCCAGTCGAGTTCTGATTCCCCTTCTTCACCCTTTTCAGCGGCATTTGTTCTGATGCCCCTTATCAGCAGATAAAGTCCACTTACGAACAGAAAAACCTCAAGGACAAAGGGCAAGGCATTACTGCGTTCACTCAGTTCGAACCCTTGAACCATAAAGACGATGGCTACTAAAATACTAACCAATCCAGCAAGTAAATCAGCTTTACGCTTAGTCATTTGCTCCCGCCTCCTTTTTACAACGGTACTTGGACAAGAACATTGGGGTCAGCACTGAAACAAGAGTCAAAATTATTAATAATAGAGAGATCGGGTGGGTAAAGAAAACTTTAAAAACAGAGCCTTCAGCACCCGCAAGCGATATAGATCGACTTAGATTATCTTCCACGATGGGTCCCAGAATAATTCCCAGAGCCATAGCGCCAGTGTCAAAGCCGATTCTCCCACCAAAGTATCCAACGAGACCAAAGAAAATCATAACCATAACATCAACCATACTGTTTCTAATAGCATAGGAACCAATAATAGAGAGGGCAACTATAGCCACGCCTATATAGGAAGTTGGTACATTAAGCACCTTAGCCGTCCCTTTGATAAGGACTGATCCCACGAAAACCATAGCGATGTTAACTACAATTAAAGAAACAATAAAGGTATAGGCAAGATCAGCGTTATTTATAAAGATCTTAAAGCCAGGTTGAATACCGTGAGCTAACAAGGCACCCATAATAACCGCTGCAACAGCACTACCAGGAATACCTAAGGTTAACATCGGAATCAAGCTGCCGCCGATGGTCGCATTGTTGGCTGATTCGCTGGCAACAACCCCTTCAATAGCGCCTTTTCCGAAATTGCACTTATTATCATCCCAACGTTTTGCTTCATTATAAGAGATAATGGATGCAATCTCTCCACCAGCACC
>DOPS01000381.1:0-33986 GCA_003512645.1 Desulfosporosinus sp. | reverse complement strand
TGACGGAAGCAGCACTAAGGAGAGCGTTTTGTGTGCCGTAAGGTTGCCTGAATTGAGTATGCCGACCAAGGTAACGTTCGGAGGCGCTGGTTCGATCTAGGGTGTACGGCTATTTATGAAAGATAAAGGTGGTCAATGTACCATCTTTTTTTAACATATTCCCCACTCTATTTATTGAGGGTGATAGTATGGCTTATTTAGCGCTTTATCGTGAATGGCGCCCTAGAGTGTTTAAAGACATTGTAGGTCAAGAACATATTACTAAAACATTAATTAATGCGCTTAAACAACAGAAGATAGCACACGCTTATTTATTTAGTGGTCCAAGAGGCACAGGGAAAACTACCGCTGCCAAAATCTTAGCTAAAGCTTTGAATTGCGAAGAATTACAAGGAGTGGAGCCCTGTAATCACTGTCCTTCTTGTACGGGTATTGACCATGGTTCATCAATGGAGGTTTTTGAGATCGATGCCGCATCAAATCGGGGCATTGGCGAAATTCGTGATTTACGTGAAAATATAAAATTGAGCTCAACCCAAGGGAAATATAAAGTTTATATTATCGATGAAGTACATATGTTAACTTCTGAGGCGTTCAATGCCCTGCTTAAGACATTGGAAGAGCCTCCCCAACAGGTTATTTTTATTTTAGCTACGACAGAGGTTCAAAAAATTCCATTGACAATTCTTTCAAGGGTACAACGTTTTGAATTCCATCGAATCTCCTTAGAAAATATCCAAAAACGTTTGCTTGAAGTATGTACGTCGATAGAAAGGCAGGTCAATCCGGACGCCCTTGCGGTCATTGCCCAGAAGTCTGAAGGCGGGCTACGGGATGCCTTGAGTATTTTAGACCAATGTCTTCTTCAGGATGATCCAATCGGTGTAGAAGAAGTGTATCTGGTTTTGGGTATGGTTGGGGAGACTTATAGCGCTCAGTTAGTGGAAGCATGTCTCTTCTCTGATTATGGCAAAAGTTTAAACCTTTTAGCTGATGGCATTCAGCAAGGGCGAGACCCACGTCAGATTATCCGAGAGTTGCTTGATTATCTCCGCCAAATGTTATTGACAGCGTCTACAGGGAAAACCCCTATGGTAGCGCCACATATTCAAGATCGTTTGGTCAAACAGGCTGCAACAATCGGAATTCCCCGCTTGTTGCGCTGGATCTCTGTATTACTACAAGGGGAAGGTCAGCTTAAGTATGCTTCGAATGCTCGATTAGCTGCTGAACTTTTATTAGTCCAGACCATTCATGATAGTCAACCTTCTACGATGGATGGGCAGGAGGAGATACTGAAGCGGTTGTATCTAATCGAGCAACAGCTTCAAGGCGGTGGTTTTGTTCGAGAGGGAATACCCGAAGGGAAGCCTTTGGTCAGTTCTAAATCGAGTCGTGTGATTCCGAAGGATCCACCCCAGGCCCAGAAAATTTCTCATACAGAAGTAAAAACCTCGGATTCAGGGAACACTGCCGAGGAATCTAAACTCAGCCTGACCATTGAGGGAATTCAAGAGCGTTGGAATGATGTTTTAGAACAGGTTAAAAAACTTAAAAAATCAACCCAGGCTTTTTTGATGGAAGGAAAACCAGTTCAACTTGATGGAAAAACTTTGACGATCCTCTTTCGTGAAGGTTGTTCTTTTCATAAAGACAAAGTTAATCAAGCAGAAAATCGCCAGACCATCGAAGATGTTCTTAAGCGCCTATTTGGTACTTCCCTAACCTTGCAGAATTTTATGGAAAACGAGTTTCAGACCAAGGAGACACCGTCGAGTCAAGACTCGAAAAAGCAGGAGCAAGCTTTGATAAACAAAGCCAGAGACATGTTTGGCTCAGATCTGGTAGTGGTTAGGGAGTAATAGATAAGAGCAACGAGTGAATAATACTAGTAATAACGAAGATAGGATGTGTTTAAAATGGCGGGTTTTAAAGGTATGGGCGGTGGCGGTATGGGTGGTAATATGAGCCAAATGCTCAAGCAAGCTCAAAAGATGCAAGAGGATATGGCGAAGGTTCAGGAAGAACTTCTGACCAAAACAGTGGATGCCTCTTCTGGCGGAGGGATGGTTCAAGTTGTCGTCAGTGGGAAAATGGAATTGGTCGAATTGAAAATCAAGCCTGAAGCAGTTGACCCTGAAGATGTTGAAATGCTGGAAGATCTTATCAAAGCGGCATTAAATGAAGGGTTAAGGAAAGCTCAGGAAATGGCTAGTCAAGAAATGGGTAAACTTACCGGCGGTTTAAAGATCCCCGGATTGTTCTAGGTGATCTATGGATTTCTTACAATACCCACAACCCTTGGCGGATCTTATTAGTAGCTTAGCGCGTTTGCCGGGGATTGGGCCCAAAACGGCTGGACGGCTTGCTTTTTACTTACTTCAACAACCCCTAGTTTCCGAGGATTTAGCACGAGCTATTGTCGTAGCAAATCGTGATATCAAAAAGTGTTCTATTTGTTCGAATTTTACAGATCAAGAGCCGTGTGCGCTCTGTCATAATCCACAAAGAGATCAAACCGCACTTTGTGTAGTTGAGCATCCAAGAGATGTGGTATCGTTAGAGAAAACTAAGGAATTCAAGGGACGTTATCATGTGCTACACGGGGTTCTCTCCCCAATGGACGGAATTGGTCCAGAGCAATTGACCGTTAAACAGCTCTTAAGACGTTTAGATGGAATAAAAGAAGTGGTTATGGCAATGAACCCTACCGTTGAGGGGGAAGCGACGGCTCTTTATTTAGCGCGCTTGCTAAAACCAATGGGAATTAAAGTATCTCGGATCGCCCATGGTCTTCCTGTAGGAGGAGACCTAGAATATACTGATGAGGTGACCATTGCCAGGGCTTTAGAAGGTCGCCGACAATTATAGCTAGTATATAAGCTAACAACTGTAATTAAAAAGGTTTCCCTAGAAGTGAACCTTAATAAAGAATCTGATAATTTTGAAACTTCCTAGGTGCTCGGAATTTGAAGATTGCATTTTACCCATAAATTTAATTGTTGACGGATATAACAATTAAAGGGTATACTGAGGTTGTCGAAAGGGAACTATTCGGGCTTATACCTGAATTAGTTCCCTCAGTCTATTTTTATGGTAATTTTACAAAAATTCTTTCTTTTTTTTCCCAACTTTTTCCCTTAACCTATGTTGGGGGATAGAATCTGGGGTTGCCATAAATAGAGCACTTATACTTAGAGATCCAAAATTAAATTAATCACATGATTAGGAGGAGAAAATTATGGCCAAAATGAAAACTATGGATGGTAACGAAGCGGCCGCGCACGCCTCATATGCGTTCACGGAAGTCGCCACTATCTTCCCCATCACTCCCTCTTCAACAATGGCAGAATTAGTTGACGAATGGGCTGCTCATGGAAGGAAAAACGTTTTTGGGCAAACAGTTAAAGTTGTTGAGATGCAATCCGAGGCTGGAGCAGCTGGCGCAGTGCATGGTTCACTTCAGGCAGGGGCTTTAACTACGACCTATACGGCTTCCCAAGGCTTACTTTTGATGATTCCTAACATGTATAAAATTGCTGGAGAGCTCTTGCCATGTGTATTCCATGTCAGCGCTCGGGCCTTAGCAACGCATGCCTTATCCATCTTTGGTGACCATCAGGACGTTATGTCCGTGCGCGCAACGGGTTTTGCACAGCTTTCATCTCATAATGTGCAAGAAGCATTAGACCTTGGCTTTATTGCTCACTTAGCGACGGTTAAATCCAGAGTACCGTTCCTTCATTTCTTTGATGGATTCCGGACCTCTCATGAAATTCAAAAAATAGAAGTTCCAGAATATGAAGAAGTTGCTAAACTTTTAGATATGGACGCAGTACAAACCTTCCGCGACAGTTCTTTAAATCCTGAACGTCCTGTTCTTCGTGGAACGGCTCAAAATCCGGATGTTTACTTCCAAGGTCGAGAAGCTTCGAATCGTTTTTATGATGCCATTCCAGACATGGTTGAGCATTATATGCAAGAATACAAGAAACTCACTGGCCGAGAATATCATCCTTTCCAATACTATGGTGCAGATGATGCAGAGTATGTCATTGTGGCCATGGGCTCGATCTGTGACACGATTGAAGAGACTATTGACTATCTCGTGGCCAAAGGGGAAAAGGTTGGCGTTGTTAAGGTTCACTTATATCGCCCGTTCTCCAGTGATTACTTCTTTAAAGTCTTGCCTCCTACTGTTAAAAAGATTGCGGTTCTTGACCGTACCAAAGAACCCGGTGCTACGGGCGAACCTCTATATCTAGATATAAAGGATATTTTCTATTCAAGCGATCTTAAACCAGTGGTTGTCGGTGGCCGTTATGGCTTAGGGTCAAAAGATACGACCCCATCCCAAGTACTGGCTGTCTATAAAAACCTTCAATCTGAAAGCCCAAGACATGACTTTACGATTGGAATTATCGATGATGTCACTAATAAATCCTTAGCAGAGGATGAAATCATTGACACTGCTCCAGAAGGGACAATTTCCTGTAAGTTCTGGGGTCTTGGTGCTGATGGTACAGTCGGTGCTAATAAACAAGCGATTAAGATTATTGGGGATCACACCAAGCTCTATGCTCAAGCTTATTTCCAATACGACAGTAAGAAATCGGGCGGAATTACGGTTTCCCATCTTCGCTTTGGCAAAAAGCAAATTAAATCCCCTTATTATGTGACAGGCACGAACTATATAGCTTGCCATAACCAAACTTATGTCTACCAATATGACCTCTTAAAAGGGCTCAAGCAAGGCGGCAACTTTGTCTTGAATTGCCAGTGGACCCCAGAAGAACTGGCTGAAAAGCTTCCTGCTACTATGAAACAGGCTTTAGCCAAAACCAAAGCTAACTTCTATATCATCGATGCAGTATCGATTGCCCGAAAAATTGGTCTTGGTAACCGCATTAACATGATCATGCAAGCAGCCTTCTTTAAACTTGCCAACGTAATTCCTGTCCAAGAGGCTGTTGATTATTTAAAAGCTTCCGTTGTAAAAACCTATGGTAAAAAGGGTCAAAACATCGTAGATATGAATACTGCGGCGATTGATCTCGGCGTATCTTCCCTTATCAAGGTAGAAGTTCCGGCCGCTTGGGAAAATCCAGACAACGCTCAAGCTCAGGCTGCCGCGGCTGTTCAAGAACCGGATTTCATAACGAATATTCTGCGCCCGATGAATGCGCTAGAGGGAGATAGCCTTCCTGTCAGTACGTTCTTAGGACGTGAAGATGGAACCTTCCCGGTAGGAACTTCTTGCTATGAAAAACGTGGGATTGGTGTTATCGTACCGGAATGGCAGATCGACAATTGTATCCAATGTAATCAATGTTCTTATGTTTGTCCCCATGCAGCAATTCGTCCGTTCTTAATCAATGAAGAAGAAGCAAAGACTGCTCCGGAAACCTTCGTGGGTAAGAAGGCGATTGGTAAAGAAGTAACGGGCCTGCAATTCCGTGTTCAAGTAAGTGCATTGGATTGCACAGGATGTGGAAACTGTGCTGAGGTTTGCCCAGCCAAAGTTAAAGCTCTGGTCATGAAACCAGCGGCTGAGCAGATGGAACAACAGACCAAGAACTGGGAGTTTGCTGTTACCCTGAAAAATAAGAGCCAACTCTTTGATGTCACAACTGTGAAAGGTAGCCAGTTTGCGCAACCGTTACTAGAGTTCAACGGTGCATGCCCAGGCTGCGGTGAGACTGCCTACGTTAAACTTATTACTCAGCTATATGGCGATCGCATGATGATTTCCAATGCTACCGGCTGTAGCTCCATCTGGGGTGGCAGTGCTCCTTCAATTCCATATACCACTAATCAGGAAGGCAAAGGACCAAGCTGGGCTAACTCCTTGTTCGAAGACAACGCCGAGTTTGGCTATGGTATGTACCTGGGCGTTCGTCAACAACGTGAGAAACTTGTGGATTTGATGAACCAAGCACTCGAGATGGAGATAAGTGCTGAGTTGAAAGAAGCATTCCAAGAGTGGCTGACGGGTTGGGATGATGCTGACGCTTCTAAAGCTGCAACTGCAAAGATCCTTGCTGGACTTGGAAGTTATGTTGGAGACAATAAGGTCCTGGCGGAAATCTTTGCTAAGAAAGATCACCTTATTAAAAAATCCCAATGGATCCTCGGTGGGGACGGTTGGGCTTATGATATCGGATTTGGTGGCTTAGACCATGTACTAGCTTCTGGAGACGATGTAAATATCTTCGTTATGGATACTGAGGTTTACTCCAATACTGGAGGACAATCCTCAAAATCTACTCCTCGAGCAGCAGTAGCCAAATTTGCTGCAGCAGGTAAAAAGATTCGAAAGAAAGACCTAGGCATGATCGCGATGAGTTATGGATATGTTTATGTTGCGCAGATTGCCTTAGGTGCTAACATGGCTCAAACCATTAAGATTATTAAAGAGGCTGAAGCCTATAAAGGACCTTCTTTGATTATTGCCTATGCTCCTTGTATCAACCATGGTCTTAAAGCTGGTATGACTAAGAGTGTCCAAGAGCAGAAGAAAGCGGTTGACTCTGGTTACTGGCACCTCTATCACTATAATCCAGATTTGATCGATCAAGGAAAGAATCCATTTAGCTTGGATTCTAAGGAACCTAGCACATCCTTCCGTGAGTTCATCATGGGCGAAGTTCGTTACTCTTCCCTGTTGAATACCTTCCCGGATAGTGCGGAGGAACTTTTCGTCGGTGCTGAAAAATACGCTAAGGTACGCTATGAATCCTACAAGCGTTTAGCCAATCAAAAGTGGGACTAAGAGATAAAAAATTAAAAAAGTAGCAAAGATTAAGATGTTGAAGAGAGCAGGTTAGCCTGCTCTCTTTACTATGAGGACTCCTTGCCGCTTAAGTAGTATCACTGATGAATGAAATCAGATTGAGATTGATATTTTGTTCTACTTTGTCCTTATGTGCATAGTATGTACTATGCTTTAGGCAAAGGAGGATTTCCATGACCTTTGTTTTTTTAGGACTCTTCATAATTTTATTAGCCTTTGTTGTGCGCTCTTCCTTAGGAAAACCTCGGGTATTTCTCAAAGTGATGATACATATTCTAGGTGGGATAGTTGGACTTTGGCTTATTAATTTTCTCTTAAGTGTCTTTGGGTTAGAGGTTCCTATTAACTTCTTTACAATCCTACTTGTCGGGTTGTTAGGATTTCCGGGTGTTATGGCACTATCAGTATTACAGTTGCTGGGAATTTAACATTATTTTTTAGGTAGTATTATTAGAATTCAAAAGAAAATATACTCAAATAGTGTAAGGGGAACTATTTAACGGTAGTTCCCTTTACACTATTTTTTGTGAAGAAATTCAAGAGTAGGGGTCACTATTTTAGCATCTTATAAGCTAAAGGAGTGAGACCGACAAATTCAATATATGAACATTAGATCCCATGATATTAAAGGAGCGCCTTTAGTGTATATCGATTGTTGTGGTTTTTATTTAAAAAAATTGGGGATAGGGGTTTGTTTCTGCTGAATAGAGTAGCGAACTAAGGATTGGCGCATTAATCAACTTGTTGTCGGACAAGATAAGCTAGATAAGGGGGAAGAAACGTGGGCAGTTGGCTGAAAATGATCAAAGAGCTTACCATTCGTCCGAAGGGAGATAAGCAGATACGCAAGTCTCCCTCGTATTCGTTTGACGAAGAGCTGAATAAGCCTTTATCTGGACAAACAATAAAGGAGATCTTATCCAAGAGTAGCGATGTCGTGTTCCGGGAGTTTTTCCTCCAAGGGAAAGAACGTATTCCCTGTATTTTAGCGGCGGTGGATGGTCTGGTTGATAAGAATCTACTCGATCAATTTATTCTCAAACCTCTCATGGTGGATTTGGCGGGACATCCGGAATTAGCTCAAGTGACCTTATTAAATGTTGTGGATAAAACACTCCAGAGTCTTCTCCCTGGCCTAGAAATTAAGAAAATATCCAAAATGGGAGATGCTATTGATGCTATTCTTTCGGGTGATTCAGTAATTTTTTTCGGCAACTTGACGGAGGCTATCGTTATCGGTGCCAGGGGATGGGAAAGTCGAGGCGTTGCTGAACCGATTACGGAGTCGATCGTCAAAGGGCCACGTGAAGGATTTTCGGAAACGCTTCGAACTAATACCTCACTTTTGCGGCGCAAGATCAAACATCCCTCCTTAAGGATAATCTCTTTAAAACTTGGAGAAATGACGAATACGGATCTTGTAGTTACCTATATTGAAAAAATAGCAAGTCCAGATATCGTTTCCGAAGTTCTTAGGAGACTGAGCTCCATTAAGATGGATGGCATGCTAGGGAATGGATATATCGAGGAAATGATTGAGGATAATCCTTATTCTCCCTTTCCTCAAATCTCCTTTACAGAGCGTCCAGATGTCTTGGCGGGAAAGCTACTGGAAGGGAAAGTGGGCATTATTTGCGACGGAACCCCCATAGTACTTGTGGTACCAGCAGTATTAACACAGTTTTTAAATGTGAATGAAGACTACTATCAACGGGCCATGGTTGCGATCCTTTCACGCTTTGTGCGGTATGTAGGAGCATTTGTAGCCATTGTAGCCCCTAGCGTCTATATTGCAGTGACGACGTTTCATCAGGAAATTATACCGACAGATCTCTTGATGAGTATATCTGCAGGTCGGGAAGGAGTGCCCTTTCCGGCTCTTTTAGAGGCCTTAACTATGACGATTACTTTAGAAATATTACAGGAAGCAGGGCTCCGCTTACCAAAGCCGATTGGACAGACGATCGGGATTGTCGGGGCACTTATTATCGGCGAAGCAGCGGTGACGGCCGGCCTGGTCAGCCCCCTGATGGTTATCATCATTGGATTGACAGCTGTGTCTAGTTATGCTATTCCTACCTTCGATTTGAGTCTTGCGGTTCGGCTCATGCGATTCCCACTAATGATTTTGGCTGGTATTCTTGGTTTTTTTGGGGTAGCTGTGGGTCTTTATGCGATCTTAATTCACCTCCTAAGCCTTCGTTCTTTCGGAGTACCCTACTTAAGCCCGATAGCCCCGCTGCGTATTCGGGCCTTGTTACAAGATACATTCGTTCGGGCACCATGGTGGGCGTTAAAGCGTCGTCCTCAACTCATGGACGTCGAGGAACCCCGACCAAATGGGAAGGGGTAACCATGGAAAGAATTTCTCCCCACCAATTTATGACCTTAGGAGCGGCCGTACTCCTTGGTACAACGTTTCTTCCCGTAGCATCCATCGTGACTGGAGTCGGCGGTCGAGATGGATGGATGAGTGTCTTACCGGGATTTGCCGTGGGAATTCCTTACGGCTTAATGGTGTTTTCCCTTTTAGAACAGTATCCTCAAAAAAATCTATTGACGATTTCAGAAACACTGCTTGGAAAGTGGATCGGGAAAATCATAGGTACCATTTTCATACTAATAACGGGTTATCTTGGTGGCTTGTTGCTGGGGCAAGTCGGGGACATCTATCAGGTTTCGACTATGCCTGTAACCCCTCTCGGAGTGTTCTATCTAGGAGGATTATTACTCGTTTTCTATCTAGTGAACTCTGGGATCGAAGTGTTAGGTTTTTCCGAAGTAGTTTTTCCACTGATCGTCATCGCCTTGCTTCTGAATATTGGACTCTCTATACCTCGGATCGAACAAGGGGAACTTTTGCCTATTTTAAGTGAGGGATTTAAACCAATTTTTATAGGGGCATTTAAAGTAACCCCCTTTGTGATGACCTATATGCTCTTTCTAGCAGGAATTATCGCTTTTCTACCCACCGGAAAGCAAGAGCTTCGTCAGTTGAAAACTGGGGTTTGGCGAACTGTTTTCTTGGTGGGCATTCTAGACACGTTGGTTGTCTTAATCCAAATGCTTGTTTTTGGACCAGCGGAAACTATCCGTGTGGTCTATGGTTTACTTGTCTTAGGGAAAATGGTAGAAGTAAGCCGAACGGTAGCTGGAGTTGAATCCATATTTTTGGGGGTTTGGTTTGGAGCGGCGGTCTTAAAAATCAGTTCTCTCTTTTTTGCAGCGATTTGGGGTTTAGAAACCGTCTTTGGCTTGAAGGGGTTAAAATGGAACCTGGCAATGGGTGTTGCATTTTTAGGGATTGCTTTCAGGTTTATAAGAGGTCCTTCTTTAATTATGGAAATCGGACTTGTTGATGAGTATCTGATAGTGCCTTTTATATCCCTTTGGGTACCTATTCTATGGGGAGTCTCGCTCTGGAAGAAGGGAGCGAGTGTTCGACGAATGAGACCCCAATCAGGAGGGCAAGGGTAACGATGGAAAGAATCTCATCACATCAATTTATGACCTTAGGGGCAGCCGTGCTTATGGGGACAACGTTTTTTCCTGTAGCATCGATGGTTACTACAGTCGGTGGACGGGATAGCTGGATGAGTGTCTTACCGGGCTTAGCTGTGGGAATTCCTTACGGCTTAATGGTGATTTCGCTTCTCGAACAGTATCCAGGCAGAAATTTGTTACAGATTTCAGAAACGCTGTTTGGAAAATGGATTGGGAAAATCATTGGGGTCCTTTATATTTCAATCACGGGTTACTTTGGCGGGCTGTTGTTGGCCCAAGCAGGGGATATCTATGAGACTTCAATTATGCCTCTAACCCCCCTTGGGGTGTTCTACCTAGGAGGGCTTTTACTCGTTTTTTACTTGGTTAATTCGGGGATCGAAGTATTTGCGCGCTTTTCCGAAGTTATCTTTCCTCTAATTGTGATTGCCTTGGTTCTAAATGTCGGTCTCTCCATACCGCGTATGGAACAAGGAGAACTTATGCCTATTTTAAGTGAGGGATTTAAACCGCTTTTTTTAGGGGGGCTCAAAGTAGTACCCTTCGCGATGGAATATATTCTCTTCTTAGCGGGAATCCTTCCCTTTCTAGCTACTGATAAACAAGTGCTTGGACAATTGAAGACAGGGGTTTGGCGAGCAGTTTTTTTGGTAGGATTCCTGGATACAATGGTTGTCTTAATTCAAATTCTAGTGTTTGGACCTGCAGAAACCATCCGTTTAGTCTATGGTTTACTTGTCTTAGGGAAGATGGTGGAAATAAGTCGGACGGTAGCTGGAGTTGAATCCTTATTTCTAGGGGTGTGGTTAGGAGCCCTGGTCATAAAGGTCTGCGCATTTTTTTACACAGTGACTTGGGGCTTAGATACCGTCTTTAAATTGAAGGGATTAAAATGGAATCTCGCAGTGGGCGTCATATTTATGGTGATCGCTTTTAGGTTTAAAAGAGGACCTTCATTAATTATGGAAATTGGAATCGTCGACAATTATCTCATTTTACCTTTTGCGTCTGCTTGGATCCTTACTCTATGGGGAGCCTCGCGCTGGAAGAAGGGAACTGGTGATTCATGAAAAGTATTAGCCAACTTAAAAGAGGGCTTATAGGGATCTTGATTGTATGCCTTATGTTATTGCCTGGATGTTGGGGAAAACGGGAAGTGGAGGAATTAGCCCCACTATTAGGAGTAGGATTTGATCTTGGGGAAAAAACCGGTACTTTTGTCATAACATTTCAATTTGCAAGGCCAACAAAAGGAGCTGCGAGCGGTGCGGAAATTAAGGACCGAACATTTGGCGTAGAGACTTCAAGCGTCAGGGAAGCTATCGAAAAGATTTCTAAAATCACCTATCGGACCCCTTTTATGGGTTCACTGAAGGTGATCATTATTGGCGAGGAGGTAGCAAAAGCTGGTGGTTTTAATAATATGTTGGACTTTGCACAACGTTATTCTGAATTTCGTCGCTCAATGTACCTAGTTCTAGCTAAAGGGAAGGCCCAAGACATCTTGAGGCTAGAATTGCGCTCTGAGCTATTACCAGCTATGGCTACTAAAAATATCATTGAAGGTGGAGATGAAATATCGAGCTTCCCGATGGTACGGTTAGGGCATTACCTTACTATTTTAGGTACAACAAGTACGGCACCAATTCTCCCGGTGCTTGAGAGCGTAAAGCCTGGGGAGGGCCTTGAATATAAAGCGGACGGAAATGATGAGGCAGGAGAGATACGGATACAAGGTGCGGGAGTTTTGCGTGGGGATCGCTTGGTGGATTTTTTGACAGACGAAGAAACTAAAGGATATATGTGGTTAGAGAATGACGTTGTACATCGCTTAATTAACACTGTTGATCTTAAAGATGAAGAAAAAGAAAACGCTAAGTTTGGAGGGCAAGTATTAACATCCCGTACAAAGTACAAAGTACAAAATAATAACGGAAAAATAGAATTGCAATACCAGATCAACACAAGTATTGCAATTGATGAAGTTCTGGGATTAAAGAAACCACTGTCGGGTCCGGAGTGGGTAGAATTAGGGAAAGGGGCAGAAAAGAGCTTTGCTAAGGTTATCGAGAAAGAATGTGAGAGTTCGCTTAAAAAGCAACGAGAGCTAGGCCTTGATTTTTTGGGAATTGGACGGCATATTGAACAGAAAAATTCGGCATATTGGAAGACAATAAAGGATGATTGGGAGGCGGAAATTAAAGATTTTCCGATTTCCCTGGATGTACAAGTTACGGTTCATCATTCTGGAATGTCAAGCGGCAGTGCGGTTAATCCAACGGTAGAAGGGCAAGAATAGGGGTAGAAGTAACTAGGGGGGTATAATCATGATTAAGATGTTCCAGAACAATATAAAAAGCCCATCAGAAACTCAAGAAGTTGTTGAAGACTATAATACTTTTGTCAACGGGGGTAAGGTTCTCCCAGTATGTTACCGTTGTACTCAGGTCCCTAAAGAGGGCCTATATGATGGTTTTCGAGTTCAGGGAATGTTTTTTTGTTCGGATTGCCAACAGGAGTTGTTCACAGCAGAGCAAGGCACACCGGAATATCAGGAGTTCATGTTTTTGATAAAAGGAATTTTTTATTAAGTCAGAACGGTAAACAAATAATTAGTTTAATAAGATACAAACTAGTTTTACTAGCAATGAAGTAAGGAAAATATATAAATGTATCATTAGAACTTAAACTTTTCTTTACTACTTGGTTCCCTGAATAGAGGATTTGTATTAGGGATGAAAAAAAACCTATTTCATGTTAAACTATAAGGAATACCATGTGTCAGTTATATTCAAATGGTAAACAAGTCTGGTGAATGGAGGTTCTTCATTCGGTGGGTGATCTTGGAGCGGGATTGAGCCATTACCATAAACAAGGATTTTGCTCTTTCCATACTCCTGGCCATAAAGGTCGACAGGAGTTTTTTATTGGCCTTGATTTTCGGGGATTTGATTTAACTGAGCTTCCGGGGCTTGATATGCTTCATTCGCCGTACGGGATTATTGCCAAGGCGCAAAAACGGGCTGCAGAGATTTTCGGGGCAGAGGAAACCTTTTTTTTAGTTAACGGGGGGACGGTTGGAAATCAAGCGATGTTTCTCGCTTTGGAAGATACTGCGGATAAAAGGGTTGCTGTAGAAAGAAGCTCTCATCGTTCCGTTATGTCCGCCTTGGTGTTAAGTGGTTTAAAACCAGATTATTTGTTGCCCATCATTCACCCGGATTTTAATCTTCCTTTAGGACTCGACGTGAAGAAACAACAGATTTCATGGCAAGGGTTATCTGCCTGTCATGTCACGTATCCCAGTTATTACGGTACAGGCTTTGAATTAAGCCGTTTGGTGGATGAAAGAACGCGTTTGGAATTTGAAACGCCTATTCTCGTCGATCAAGCGCATGGCTCACATTACCTTGGCTCGTTATTTCCACCCAGTGCCTTAAAGGTTGGAGCAGACCTGGTCTTACATAGTTCTCATAAGACTTTAAGTGCTTTAACTCAATCTGCTATGCTACATGTTCAAGGGAGCAGGGTCTCTCGCACTCGCTTGAGGCAAAGTCTAGAGTTTTTGCAATCCTCAAGCCCGAGTTATTTATTTCTTGCCTCCTTGGAGCGAGCCGGAGAATTCGCCTTAGATAGTGGGCGGTGGGAATGTCTTAGGGAAGCAGTCGATGAACTTCATAGGAAAGTAGGGACTGGTTTTCGAATTCTCTCAGGAGAAGATGTCGGGACTTATGGTATTCATACGGTGGATTGGTCAAAAATTCTTATTAATACATTGCCGTTGGGTATTTCAGCTCCACGTTGTGTAGAATACCTCAGAGAAGGCTTCGGAATTGAACCAGAGTTATGGGATGAGGAAAATATCCTATTTATGTTAGGGATAGGGAATACACCAGAGGATATTCGTTGGCTTACCAAGGGGTTAGAAAGTCTAATTGATTTTGCTCCCTCTGTTGCAAGCAGAATCATAAAAAAGGGAGTAGAAAGATTGGTTCCTAAGATTCTTCCTTTACCTCGTCGGATTCTTTCTCCACGGGAAGCTTTTTTTGCCCATAAACATCAAATCCCCCTCAAGCAGAGCTTAGGTCATATTGTTGGGGAAACGATCTCGCCCTATCCGCCCGGAATCCCAGTGGTCGTAATGGGAGAGCAAATGACTCAAGAAGTTTTAGATAGGTTACTCACTGCCGGAGAGGGACGTTGGCAAGGCTGGGACGGTTTTGAGAATCAAACAATTTGGATTGTCGAGGAGGGCTAAAGGATGAAGAGAGTAATCCCGATTGGCGAGGACAAAGGTGTTGATGTGACGATATGAAACGACAGTTAGAACACTTAGAGAAAGCGGCAAGTGAAAGGCGATTAGCCCATCTCTTACTGTTCCATGGAGGAAGTTCGCTTCATCAACGAGAGGTTGCTCTCCGTTTAGCGCAAATTTTGAACTGTAGTAAGCCGATTTCCAACGGACCTTGTCAAAGTTGTTCGTCTTGTCGAAAGATTCTCAGTGGGAATCATCCAGAAGTTTTATGGCTAAAACCTCTTAAAACGACCATCGGGATTGAGCAGGTACTTAAGTGGCAAGAAAAGGTGAATCTTAAGCATTACGAGGGAATTTATAAAGTTTCTATTATTGAGCAGGCAGAAGCTTTGACGATTCCGGCCGCAAATTCCCTGTTAAAAGTTATTGAGGAACCGCCGGAGCGGACAGTTATTATTTTGAGTGCTGATAATGCGGAAGGCATTTTACCCACGATACAGAGCCGCGCACAGCTTGTTTATTTCCCTAATCTTTCTGAAGAAGCCTGGTTAAAGGAAGTAGGAGACGAGGATAGGCATGAGGCAATTCAAGCTTTTCGGCTAAGTGGAAGTAATCAGAATCTGGCGACAGAGATTTTAAAACATGGAATTTCTACACTGCAAGAATGGCTGGAAAAGTTTGGGATTGCTGTCCAAGAGAGAGATTTCCTTAAACTCTTTGCTCTTTTCCCCATCGATAAGAATCAAGCCAACCTTTATCTACAGGTAATGGCGGTACAGGCCCAAGCAGGAATTCGAAATGGGACGATCCGACCCTTCGACCTTTTGGCGATCGGGAAGGCCGTTGATGTACTAAGACAACAAGTAAATCCAAGATTAGTGATTGAAGTGTTAGCTTTGGAATTATTTCAACAAGGGGGGGCTCTCTGTGATTGAGATTGTGGGCGTTCGTTTTAAACACGCCGGAAAAATATATTATTTCTCCCCGGGAGACCTTGAACTCGCTGCATTTGATAAAGTAATTGTTGAAACAGCAAGGGGTATTGAATTTGGGGAATTGGTTATTCCCTCTCGTCAGGTTCCAGACGAAGAGGTGATTTTGCCATTAAAGCAGGTTATGCGTAAGGCCACGGCAGCGGACGAACATTTTGTCGAACAAAATAAAGCGAAAGAAAGAGACGCCTTTCAAATCTGCTTGAAGAAGATTGCCGAACATCATCTACCCATGAAATTAGTGGATGTTGAATATACGTTTGACGGGAATAAGATTATTTTTTCCTTCACGGCAGAGGGGCGGGTTGATTTCAGGGAATTGGTGAAGGATTTAGCAGCAATCTTTAGGACGCGCATCGAACTACGCCAAATCGGAGTGCGCGACGAAGCCAAAATGCTTGGCGGAGTTGGTTCTTGTGGCAGGATCCTTTGCTGTACTTCTTTCTTAGGGGATTTTGAGCCAGTCTCGATTCGGATGGCCAAAGACCAAAAACTCTCCCTTAATCCAACTAAGATCTCTGGAATTTGTGGTCGTCTGATGTGCTGTCTTAAGTATGAAAATGGCTGTTACAGGTCTGACGATAAAGAGCATTGTTCACGACAACACATTACTCTAGATACAGATAAGCTTATGGAAGGCTCCGATGAACAGAATCCCCGCGCGGAAAGCGTTCTCTCTCCTAAACCTGACGGGAGACAGCAACGCAATAGGAAAGGGGAAAGGCCTAAAGGAAAGAGTGAGAAAGTATGAGCCAATTGACCCAGGCCTTGACCGAAGTCGAAGAGAAATTACGTTCTTTACTCGAGGAAGTTAATCGCTTAAAGCCTTATGTTCAAGCGTTAGAGAATGAAAATATTAAGTTAAAGCGAGAATGGACTCTCCCGGAGAAAGAAACAGAACGAGTTATCGCTAATGCAGAGCACATCCAAGGAGTGGCCCATGATAATCTTGTTCGCCTATACCAAGAAGGCTTCCACGTTTGCCATCTTCATTTTGGGCAACCGTTAGAAGGGGATTGCCTATTTTGCATGGGCTTTTTAAGGAAAGATTAACGAAGTATCGGGATGGAAACAAGGAGTCGAAGGCATTGTTGGCTAAGGGTACATTGTATGTATGCGCGACACCCATTGGAAATTTAGGAGATATCACGTTAAGGGTTTTAGATACGTTGCGGGAAGTAGATCTGATTGCTGCAGAAGATACACGTCATTCACGTAAGCTTTTACAGCATTACCAGATTACGACCCACATGATTAGTTATCACGAGCATAACGAAAAGAAGAAATCTCTAGAACTGGTGGAGAAACTTAAAAGCGGTTTAACAATTGCACTTATTTCCGATGCTGGTCTACCGGGGATTTCTGATCCCGGAAATGAAATAATCCGGCTTTGTCAGAATGAGGATATACCAGTCGATGTTTTACCCGGACCTAATGCAGCACTTACAGCTTTGGTCTTGTCTGGAATGCCCACGGAACATTTTTCATTTCACGGGTTTCTGCCCACTACCACGGGGGCTAGGAAACGAAGTCTAGAGCCACTGGCAAATCTCTCACAGACTCAGATATTCTATGAGGCTCCTCATCGTCTAGTGGCTACTCTCCAAGGGATGTCAGAGCATTTTGGGGATCGTGAGGCGGCGGTAGTACGTGAGCTGACCAAATTACATCAGCAAGTGCATCGAGGAACCGTTTTAGAGTTAATAAAAGCTTTCGAACAAACCACACCTCGGGGAGAGTGTTGCATCATATTAGCACCCTACGTCCATGTTAAATTGGTAGGAAGCCCAGAAGAATGGTGCACAGAGGTCCAGGAAGGGATTGACCGGGGATTAAGTAAAATGGAGGCCATGAAAGAAGTGGCCAAGCGCCATGGAGTAAAAAAGCAACAAATCTATCAAGCCCTCCTCGATGCGCCGACCATGGATGGTCAAGTGTCCCCGTAGCCATGGATGGCGGGAGGGGACCGCAGGCCATGGACGGCCAAGTGTCCCTGTAGCCATGACTCGAACAGGGATGTTCGAGATTAGAGCATCGCCATGGATGGCTAGATGCCGGATGGCAAGGCGCCGTGACGGCGGGAAGAGACCGTTAGACCATAATAGTTGCTCATATGAGGACCTGAAATTAATCTTTCGGATAATAAGAAAAAAAGAAGGCCTTTAAGGCCTTCAAAGTTAATTATATGCACATATGCGTTTTAGTAAATTTCTCTAAGTATGGTTTAGCTATTAAACAGCTTTTGAGGATTCGACACTACTAGCTAAATTTTCGCTCATAGCAACAGCACAGTCTCGGCAGACGTTTTTACCGTGAAACATTTGGTTATTACTGGCATTACCACAAAATACACAAGCAGGCTCATACTTTTTGAGAATAATTCTTTCTTGGTCCACATAGATCTCCAGAGCGTCTTTCTCGTCAATACCTAAAGTGCGTCTAAGCTCTATCGGTAAAACAATACGACCGAGTTCATCTACTTTTCTTACGATTCCAGTTGATTTCATCATTTTTTCTCCACACTCCCTTTACAACAACATTCGACAGGAAACTACAGACTTATGATACCAATCGTTCCATATAAAGTCAACCAGTTTTTTGAAAAGATTTTCAAAAATATTGTCTTTTGAACTAAAAAAGCGCCTTTTATCATACGAAATCTCAATTGTGGGTATACTTGACAAATGTCAATCTGCCTTTTTTTTACCAGTTTTCTAATTCCTGCGTTTTTAAGTGGGATTTTCAACTAGTTCACTCTAATGAAATTGAGAAGGAGACGTAACGGTGAAATATTACATAACCACTCCGATTTTTTATCCTAATTCAAGTCCACATATTGGTACCGCATATACAACGGTTGCAGCAGATGCACTTGCCCGTTATCATAGATTGATAGGGGATCAAGTTTATTTTCTAACGGGTACCGATGAAAATGCTCAAAAAATAGTTCGTACCGCCGAAGCGCATCAGATGGACCCCAAACTTTACGTGGATGGTGTGGTAGAACGTTTTAAAGAACTATGGAACGCCTTAGAAATTTCGAATGATGATTTTATACGGACAACGGAGCAACGTCATCAAATAGTCGTTCAAAAAATCTTTACTCAACTTTTTGAACAAGGGGATATCTATAAATCAGAGTATTCTGGGTGGTATTGTACCCCTTGTGAAACGTTCTGGATGGAAAACAAACTGATTGATGGAAAATGTCCTAATGCAGATTGTGGTCGTGACGTGGAATTACTCAAGGAAGAAAGTTATTTTTTTCGTCTTTCAAAGTATCAGGGAGCTTTGCATCAATATATTGAAGAGTATCCGGAATTTATTCAACCAGTTTCCCGGCGCAACGAAATGCTGCGTTTTATTGAAGGTGGTTTAGAGGACCTTTGTGTTTCGCGTACCACATTTCAATGGGGAATTAAAGTTCCCTTTGACCCTAAACACGTTGTATATGTCTGGCTGGATGCTCTGATAAATTATATTTCGGCGCTTGGGTACCCTGATGGGGAGAATTATCAGAGGTATTGGCCTGCTGATGTGCACATTATGGGGAAGGATATTGTGCGTTTTCACGCTGTGATTTGGCCAATTATTCTGATGGCCTTAGACATTCCACTACCTAAAGTGATTTATGGGCATGGTTGGTATTTAACCAAAGATGGTGGGAAAATATCCAAGTCTCGCGGTAACGTACAGGATTCTTTCGAATTAATTCAGAGATATGGCTCAGATGCTATCCGTTATTTCTTACTGCGAGAAATGCAGGTAGGAACAGATGGTACGTATTCCGAAGATAACGTGGTCGAACGCCTAAACAGCGATTTGGCTAATGATTTTGGGAATTTTATATCTCGAAGTTTAGCAATGGTTGTCAAGTACAGAGAGGGAATTGTACCTCAGCCCGGACAAGACAGTGAACTGGAGCGGGAATTAAAAGCATTGAGTCAAGAGGTCAAGAAATCTGTCGAGCAAAGCCTCAGTAGCTGCGATCCAGCCAGGGCCCTTGAAGAAATTTGGCGGTTTGTGGCACGGTGTAACAAGTATGTGGACGAAACAGCCCCCTGGGCGCTCGCTAAACAAGAGGAGCAGCGGGAGCGCTTAGATACGGTGCTTTATACCTTTGTAGAATCGATACGAATTATGGCAATTTTAACGGCCCCCTTTATGCCGGGCTTACCCTCGAAGATTTGCAGGCTCTTAGGGTATGATGAGGGCCTCATTCGCTGGAATGAAGCGGACCAATGGGGAATACTGAATCATGGAACCCGCGTTCAAAAGGGAGAGCCACTTTTTCCGAGAATTGATATCGCCCAATATCTAACGGTAGGGGAGATTAAAACAGTGGACCTAGCACAAGCTCCAAAGGAAAGCCTAGAACCTGTTCAGACCATAGAATTTGAGCCTATTAAAGAAGAAATCAGCATTGAAGAATTTGCCAAACTGGATTTACGGGTCGGGAAGGTTTTAAGTGCCGAGAAAGTGGAGAAGACGGATAAACTCTTGAAGTTAGAAATTGAAGTGGCTGGAGAAGTACGCACAGTGGTTTCTGGTATTGCTAAGCACTATGCACCAGAAGACCTTATTAATCAATATGTTGTCGTGGTCGCTAATTTGAAGCCCACTAAGCTGAGGGGAATTACGTCCCAGGGTATGATCTTAGCAGCTTCGCAAGGGGAAATCTTGGAGGTTCTTACGCTGAAAAAAGATCTTCCTGGAGGGGCGCGAGTTAAATGATCTGGGATACTCATGCACACTTAGATGATCTTGGCTATAAGGAAGACTTTCTTGAAGTCGCTGCACGCATGAAGTCAGCCGGAATTTCTCGGCTGACGAATGTAGGTTATGATCTACCTTCTTCAGAGCGGTCTGTTAAGCTAGCCCAAGACTATGATTTTATCTATGCAGCGATTGGTGTACACCCTCACAATGCGGAAGAGGCTACCGATGAAACTTGGGAAAAGCTTTTAGGAAAATTGGTTAAACAACCGAAAGTTTTGGCTTGGGGCGAAATTGGGCTGGATTATTATCGAGATCTGTCTCCACGCCCAATTCAAAAAAAGGTATTTATCCAACAAATAAAGTTGGCTAATGAAGTTGGCTTGCCTATTGTTATTCACAATCGCGATGCACATCAGGATGTTATGGAAATTGTTAAGTCGAATCCCCCTCAATACGGTGGAATATTTCATTGCTACTCAGGCTCTTGGGAAATGGCAAAGGTTCTCTTAAACCTGGGATTCTATCTATCGTTTGCTGGACCAGTAACCTATAAAAATGCCCGCCATACGGTCGAGGTGGCTAAAAACGCCCCGTTAGATCGAATTTTGGTAGAGACAGATTCTCCCTATTTAACTCCAGAACCGCGACGTGGAAAGCGTAATGAACCGACGTATGTTGTAGAAATAGTTAAGAAACTAGCTGAGATCCGAGGCGTGCCTTTTGAAGATCTTGCTATCCAAACCATGCATAATGCAGAAACCATTTTTAGACTTGTCTAAAGAACTGATTTAACAGTTCTTTTTTTTTGTTTACTTCATAGATTTTAGTAAGGAGGGATAAAATGTATTCGCTACCGATTACTACTTATTCCGATTATTGGCGAAGAACCAAGCAATGGAGTTCGTACTTAGGCGGATTAGCAGTGTTTGCAGCTGGTACACGTTATTCAATGTTGGAGGTGCCAGATATTTCTCAACTCTACTCACTGCAGACCTCACAACTATTAAGTACAAAAAAATTAAATATTGAACAATTGAATACAAGCCAAGAAATAGACAACCAAGCAGGAGGTATTCAAGAAATAAATAGCCAAACACTGCCAAGTGAAGGGACTGGAGATCAGGCGATAACTAGCAGGATTCAAGTTGTAGAGCAAGAGATCCCGTTTGAAACGCAATATGTTGAATCGGATAAACTTCTTCCAGGTATGAGTCAAACCGAGGAACAAGGGGAAGAAGGCGTTTTGCGTCAAGTCATTAAGACCTTCGAAGTTGATGGACAACCCGTTGATCAACAAGTGGTCGCTAGCCTCGAACTTAAAAGTCCCAAGAAGGAAGTCATTATTCAAAACTCAGAGCCAATTCCAAAAAAGAAAGTAATTGTTCAAACTCCTAAAAAAGCTATTGCTGAAAAGGAACAAGTTGATTTAATAAATTTGAATATTAGTAAAACATTGGACGTTGAGGCTACCGCTTATACGTATACTGGAAATAACACAGCGACGGGAGTCAAGCCAAGGGAAGGCTTGATTGCTGTCGATCCAAAGGTTATTCCGATGGGTACCAAAGTCTATGTTGAAGGATACGGTTATGCAATAGCTGCAGACACGGGGGGAGCAATTCTTGGCAATAAAATTGATGTTTTCTTTGGTACCCTACGTCAGTGTATGGATTGGGGTCGAAAGCCTGTGCGCATTCATATCCTTAGCCCCATATAATGGAAATTATTTTGACAACTGACTACTTATCCATTAAAATAAAGTTGTTATTAGCATATTTTGGAGGGATTCAATGTTACAGATTACTCGAACTAAAGGCTTTGTCTTAGTTCGTACATCTCGTATTGCCCAATTTGTCGTTGCGGGATTTGTTATTTTCCTGATTGCCACAATGGCCCTTTTTTACAATATGAAAACGATTAACCTTACTATTGACGGAGAGCCCATTCAGATTACAACAATTTTCGGGACTGTTGGTCAGGCACTTAATCATTCGAAATTTGAATTTTATCCTGAAGATATTGTAATTCCTTCACGTGACACAAAAGTTATAAAGGGATTAAGCGTTGAAGTAACCAAAAGTGTACCGGTTCAGTTCTCAGTCGATGACCAAACGTTTACGACACGGACCCCCGCTAAAACTGTGGGAGAAGCTATAACTGAATTAGCTGAGAGATATAGTATTGAAGTTAAAGATGTTGACGAAGTGAATGTTTCACGGACTGAAGTGGTTTCCAGCCAGATGGAAATCAAGGTACATAAGGCTATTCCTATCATCGTGAATGCAGATGGCAAGAAGTCGGAAGCATTTATAGCACCACGTACCGTAGCGGATGCACTAAAGAAACTAGGCCTTACCCTCGGCGCTAAAGATAAGATCTCGTTAGCACTTGATCATATGCTAGTACCTAATGACCAATTGGATGTTGTTAGAGTTTCTGAGAAAATAGAAGTTTTGACGAGTGAGATTCCTTATCAGACCGTTGCACAGCCGGCGGATTATCCCGTTGGATTACCGGACAAAGTGGTCAGTCGTGGCTCAAATGGTGCCCAAGAGCAGACGATACGACTTACCTTAGAGGATGGAAAAGAGGTTGATCGAGAGATACTTGGCCAACGAGTAGTCAAGGCTCCCACTAATCAAGTAGTTTCTCGCGGTACACAAACTTCTATTTCACGGGGTGGAAGCACGATTCAGTTTAAAAGAGCTTATGTTATGAGAGCAACCGCTTATTGTATACCTGGAGGCACAACTGCAACAGGGGCAGCGGTCCGCACGGGGATCATTGCTGTCGATCCTAGGGTTATCCCACTGGGTAAGAATGTATATGTTGAGGGGTATGGAGTAGCACGGGCGTTAGATACAGGAGGGGCTATCCGAGGTAATCGTATCGACCTTTACATGAATTCGAAGGAGGAAGCCTTGTCCTGGGGTGTTCGTAGTGTTTTGGTATATGTCCAATAAATAAATAGATTAGTAAAGGGTGACTTCGCTTAAAGTGAAGTCACCCTTTTTATACTAAAAACTGAAAGTCTATCTTTATTTCTCAGCACATACTCTTAAAGAGAACCACAAGTAAGGGAGTGCTGGAAACGATGGTGCGATGGCCTAAAATAATACTAGGTAAAAAAACGGCAATAGTTCTTGTTTTGGGTGTAATGGGTATGTTAGTAGTCTCAGTATTTTGGCATGGTTCTACCGCCGTTGTTAGCCCTCTGGAAGATCGTTACGTTGTGATGCTTGATCCCGGACATGGAGGGTATGATCCAGGAGCGGTTTCCTCTCAGGGTGTTTATGAAAAAGAGATTAATCTCCAAATTGCCCATAAAGTTAAGGAGATGCTTCGTCCAAGTGGAATAGTGGTTTTTCTTACTCGGGAAGAAGATTCGGATTATGTTCCTAATGGGGTCACTGGTAAAACTACCAAGAAGAAAATTGATCTAAATCACCGCATTGAGATGGCAAATCAAGAAAAAGCTAATGTTTTTGTCAGTTTACATGTTAATGCAACCGCCAAAGGTCAAAATTCAGGGGCCGAAACATTTTACCATTATAAATCTGAATCTGGAAAAAGGTTAGCTGAATTAATCCAACAAGAATTGATTAAAATATCAGGGATGAATCGTAGAATTGCCAAGCCTGGTGATTTTTACGTAATAAAAAACACCAAAATGCCAGCTGTTATTGTGGAAGTTGGGTATTTGTCCAGTACAAAAGAACAGACAAAGTTACAACAAACTTGGTATCAAGAGCAGTTATCACGGGCGATTGCCAAAGGAATTTCTAATTATTTTTCAACACACCCATAATTGACTTAGGAAGGATATATATGACTGAAATTATTTAGATACATAACCTCTTTTGAAGCGGGGAAAATAAAGTCAGTGACCGAATCTAGATTAAGGAGTTGAAGCGCAGCATGAAACGGTTTTTGACTTTTATGAGTAGTGCCTTAATTTTGGGCCTTACCTTGACAGGATGTACCAATGTACAATCTCCCCAAGCTCCGGGCGAAGCACCGGATCAGTCAACACAACAAACTACAAAGCTCCCTGAAGCAGAGGCAGGAGCAACGCGAGAATCCGTATTAGGACCTGAAAAACGTGTGGTCATGGGATTTTACACTGACCAAGAAGGGTCTGTACCTAGTTCGAAAGAAACGACGTTGAAAAATGCTAAGTTGCTGGATGAAGTTGCGTTTTTCTGGTACTCTTTTGATGCAAACGGCAAGGTTATTAAGACAGGTGACGTTGATTTAAAAATTAAAGATCAGGTTCAAAAAAATGGGTCCAAAGCCTATGCTTTAGTGCATAACATGAAGTTAAAAGGAACGGTTGGCTTTGATGAGAATCTAGCACACAGTGTATTATCTAACCCAGGAAAAAGGTCGAACTTAGTGACAAGCTTAGTCAACCTGACAACCCAAGACAATTGGGATGGAATTTCGGTGGACATTGAGAAAACTCCTCCTGGAGATCGAGAAAATTTCTCTTCCTTTGTTGCTGAGCTTAAAAAAGCATTAAAAGCGAAAGATAAAGTCTTGAACATTTCTATCCCGGCTAAATTTGTAGATTATCCATCAGATCTATGGTCAGGTGCCTACGATTATGCTGCAATCGGAAAATCCGCTGACCAAATCATCCTTATGACCTATGATGAGCATGGACTCGGAACAACCCAAGGACCAGTAGCCTCTGAGGGATGGGTAGATCGAGTTATTAAATTCGCAGTGGGAAAAATACCTAAAGAAAAAATTGTGATGGGTCTCCCGGTATACTCCTTTGACTGGGGAACGAACAAACCTATCATGCCAGATTATCTGTCCTATGCTCAAACGGTTGAGCGGGCTAAGAAGCACGGCGTAGAAATTGTTACCGATCCCAACGCCAAAGTGCCACAGTTTACCTATACAGCAAATGGGATACGTCACGAAGTTTACTTTGAGAATATCGCCAGCTTAAGGGCAAAAATGGATGATGCGCTCAAATACAAGTTGCATGGCGTTGCTGTTTGGCGTTTAGGAATGGAGGATCCCGCAATTTGGGATCAGCTCATAAAAACTTATGGCACCAATAAAGAAACCAGGGAGAAAAAATAAACTCCTTAACGGGACGGAAGAGAAAATCTTTCGTCCCGTTAACGTATGCCCCCTTAATTTGAGTATTTGGACATTCTCGGTTAAGATATAGGAGTTGAAAGCGGAGGAATCAAAGAATGATAAAAGAATTAATTGTAGTTGAAGGGAAAAATGACGCACATGCAGTGCGCCTTGCCCTTGGAGCAGTGGATCTTCTCTGGACTGATGGTTATGGGCTAACCAAGAAAAAGTTAGACTATATTGCAGAAATGGCAAACCATCAAGGGGTGATTGTTTTTACAGATCCGGACACGGTGGGAGAGCAAATTCGCAATCGTATTCGGACTTATGTTCCGCATGCTAAACATGCTTATTTATCTAGGAAAGTAGCGACAAAAGATGGGGATATCGGGGTTGAAAATGCTGCATTACAAGAAATCCGTCGTGCCTTTGAAACTATTCAGCAAGATCATAAGACTTCCACTAACGGTGAGAAGTTTACGATACAGGATTTATTTCAAGCTGGTCTTGCGGGCGTAGAGCAGGCAAGTGAATATAGGATAGCCGTAGGGCGAAAGCTAGGAATCGGGGATACGAATGCCAAACAATTCCTTCATCGATTAAACCGTTTCGGAATTTCACGGGAGGTTCTTTTCAAGGCAATAGAGGAGGTTCAGCATGGAAAGCGCATCTGAATACACGCAGCGACTCATAAAACATGGGGCACGCGCCCATAAATCGCTGGGCCAGGTTTTTTTAATCAGTGACGAAGTGATTGATTGTATTATCTCAGCCAGTACGTTACAGCCGGATGTTCCACTCGTAGAAATCGGGCCCGGTCTTGGAGTCTTAACACGGGTCCTCGCGCCCAAAGTGCCCAAGATGTGGGCGGTTGAGTTGGATAGCCATAAAATTGGGATTCTGAACAGAGAGCTAAAAGGGCTTCCCATAGAAATTGTCAATCAGGATGCCTTAAAGCTAGATCTAAAGGACCTCTGGGGAGATCAATTGGGATATTTGGTAGGGAATCTGCCTTATTATATTACCAGTCCACTGATCATGCATTTTCTTGAGCAAGCGGATAGATTAAGTGGGATGACGATTATGATCCAGAAAGAAGTAGCAGATCGTATTGCAGCACCACCAGGGAGTAAGACATATGGTATTTTGTCAATCGCGGTGCAGATTTCGGCAAGCGTAACAAAAGTAACGGATGTCTTACCGAGTGCTTTTTGGCCGTCGCCCAAGGTTACTTCGTCCGTACTTAGACTAGACCTTCGCCCCTACCCAGGATTTGACGTCAATAAAAAGGACTTTTTTCGAATAGTTAAAGCCGCTTTCAGTCAACGGAGAAAAACCTTGAGTAATTCGCTAATGGGTGGACTAGGGATTAAAAAAGAAGAAGTCATCGAACGCCTGCAAAGCGTAGGCATTTCGGAAGGGCGACGTGCAGAATCGTTGAGCATAGAAGAGTTCCAGATTTTAACAAGATCCTTTCAGGACTAATAGTAGGAATTTAGGAGTATACACCACTTTGTCGGTGTATACTCCTCTTTTTGTGACGAAGGTTAACGATCTAAAAGGGTAATCAAGTATGCTAAAAAATTTTCTTGATTTTTAAGGGCATAAAAGCCGTGTAATTTCCAAACTATAAGGTTGCTCGATAAACACAGTTCGAAGCTCTAAGTTCGAGGTTCGAAATCGAGTCTATGATTATCCTAGAAGTTCTCGTTTTAGATAATGTTGCAGATGATGGAGGTTGACTGGGGTTGGGAAAAGCAAAGAATGGTTATCTTAAATGGTCAAGTGTTATTGCGACGATGGCAACGACCGTGCTTGCGCTTACGGCGTTGATTACTGTCTATTTGACAATGTCCGCTTGGAAGGTACAGCAAGAGACCGCACGGCCCTATTTCATTTTAAAAGAATCCCCTAAAATTGACTTAGGTAATGAATTAAGCTTTGAGTTGAGATTCAATAATGTGGGAATACACCCCGCGGTCAATCTTTCGAGTAAGACAGTTATCTTTGATGAGCGATTGGACGATAAACCGATTTACGAAGATGAATCCTCGATTGTTAACGACATCCCCAAAGAAACTTCATCGAGCTTAATTGTCACGATCCCCAGCGAAGAGATTTACCCTAAACAGCTTGAAATCAAGGCGCACTTTATCGTCATAGATCTACAGTACTCAGACCCCATTTTAAATAAAGCCTATAGTCAAACGATTTATATGAAATGGACCGGAGTCAAAGAGGGTCAATTGCAACCGATTGTCCATGTGCGGGTGGATGAAAAGGAAACTATTTTAGGGTACTTTCAAAAGCAAAAAATCAATCCTAAACTGAGGAATTAACTATTTCTCGACTTGCGCAATTAGAGGTTCCGGGGATGATGACATGTTGCTCGTAAAACAAGCTCTGAGATTTTAGAGACTCTTGCCAATCTCTAAGAAGATCAAAACGCCGTTCAGGATGGTAGCCCAATAAGTTGTGTTTTCCTAATGATCGAGTCATAGGGATAGCTTGGCTTAGCGCTATGCCCATAAGGCAATCTCCGATGATAGTTTCGGCAATCAGTCGAGCATGACGTCGATGCTTTCTAGGAGAGTGGAGGGCTTCGTGAGGAATTGAGGTGGCCACTTTAATCGAAAAACCGATCTCCTTTGCCCAATACAGGGTGAGCGGGGGTATTGCAATAGCCTTGATAGGAAGGGTATCTAAGGCGTGTTTAGAAAGGGCATGAGGCCCGTGTGTGGGCGTTGCAAGACCTAGGGTCTTAAAAAGATCTAATTCACGATTGAGCTTCGAACGGAATTTAAGGACGAGATTAGCGAGTTTTTGCCGATGTGGAATGTAAGGATAACAATTTGTTAAAGCAACATCGACTCCTGATTCAATGGAAGTAAGGAGTTGGACAAGATTGTGATAGATATCTCCGGACATATCCCCATCGACAAACAGTGCTCCCGTAACTCCTAAATGACGTGCATAAAGCGCTCCGACTGCTCTCGGAATATCAATACCTAAGGGTTCTGAAAAATATAGAATATGAATCCGAGTATCTGGTATTGAGCGAGCAAGCTCTAACGTCCGATCCGTACAGCCATTAAGGACAAGGATTATATAGCTTATAGGAAGACGCAATACAGTGGTTAAGACTGCCAAGATGCTCTTTTCCTCGTTTTTGGCTGGAATAATCACTCCGAACATCATTGGACCCCCTTTATCTTAACTTGCTATACTATATGCCGTTTGGCTATATTCGACATAGTATATAGCATATTTGAAGGTCGATATTCGCTATTCGAATTATGGAAAAAGATTCACCAGCTGTATTTTATTTTGATATTCGAACCACGAACAACGAACTTCAAACCATGTAAAAGGAGGTCTAGCTATGTTTCAGGTTGGAGATATTGTTGCTCGACTCTCACATCGACAGGATATTTACTTTCACATTGATCAGTTGAAGGTAAATTTAAAAGGGGAAGGATCGGCGATTCTTAAAGGGATTAATTTACGACTACTCGCGGATGCTCCAATCTCAGACCTTGTCGCAAAGAGTCCAAGTGAAGTCGCGAACTACGAGCGTGAAGATAGTAAGCTGATTTATCAAAAGTTACACAAACTAACCAGTCAACGAAAGGTGGATTTGGATGATAAAAGAGAATTTTTTGAGGTGCCAGGACGAGTGATACAGCTTGACGGGGACCAAGATTATTTAAACCAATGCATTAAAATGTATCGGCAAATGGGAATTGATGCTAAGGGAATTTGTAAATCAGAGATTGAACAACCGAGAGTCATTCGCAAAATCTTACAAGAAAACCCAGCCGATATCTTAGTATTGACCGGTCACGACGGCTTCATCTATGGAAAAAAGGATTTTCACAGTAATGATAGTTATCGGAGTTCACGCTATTTTGTGGAATCTGTATTGGAAGCAAGACGTTTTCAGCATAACCGTGATGCATTAGTAATTTTTGCAGGGGCTTGCCAATCTAACTATGAAGCGATTCTTTCAGCAGGAGCTAATTTTGCTTCATCACCTAAACGCATGCTCATCCATGCATTTGATCCAGTGTTCATCGTGGAGCGAATTGCTTTTACCCCAACAGATCAAATTGTTTCAGTGAAGGATATTTTGACGCATACGATTACGGGGACGGATGGAGTCGGAGGGGTAGAGACTAGGGGGCAAATGCGACGGGGGTATCCTAGAAGTCCTTATTAAAACCATCAAGGGAAAAATTGGTTTTTGAATGTTGGGGGAAAATGTTGGGGGGACGGTCCTTTTAACACATGCGTGTTAAAAGGACCGTCCCCCCAACACAGAGGGCTATTAAGGATCAATAGTCACAGGGGTGCCGATTTCGACCAGTCGGAATAGGTTTTCGACGTCGTGGTTATGCATGCGGATACAGCCTTTTGATACGGCCTGACCAATGCTTGAGGGGTTATTAGTACCGTGAATTCCGTAAAACGGAATTGAGAGACCCAGCCAACGACTGCCAAAGGCTCCGCCAGGATTAACTACTTTCGTGGCAATGGTGTATTGCCCTGGGGGGGTGGGGGTTGATCTTTTGCCTACTGCGATGGGATAATAACCAATTCGCTGAGTCCCGTCATAAAGCTCTAGCAGTCGACGGGCGGGGTAAACGACAATTCTGTAATTGAGCATAGAGAAGCCTCCTAACTCTAAGGAATAAGATCTATCTCATGCTATGTTCAGAATTTCTGAATGTTCTTGCATAATTAAACCCTCTTTAGGTAGAGAATATAGCGGACAAGGAGGGATCAGCTTTGACGGAACATGTAGAAGGAAAGCTTTTAATTATTGGCGGAGCGGAAGATAAAAAGGGAGAGTGCAAGATCCTAAAACGTTTTGTTCAAGAATCTGGTGGTAGAGAAAGCCGGATTACGGTTTTAACGGCTGCCACAGAATACCCGCTTCAAGTAGGAGAAGAGTATCACGCCCTATTTCTTAGTCTTGGGGCTCAAGAAGTACAGGTTCTGGACGTTTCAGACCGCATTCAGGCGAATAGAATAGGGATTGGCAAAGACTTTGAAAATTCAACGGGGATCTTTTTCACAGGGGGGGATCAATTACGGATTACGGGTTTGTTGGGAGGGACATTGCTCGGCCATATGCTGCAACAGTTGTACGAAAAGGGGATTATTATTGCTGGCACGAGTGCAGGGGCCTCCGTTATGTCTGATACGATGATTGTTGGAGGGGAAGCGGGAACGGCAAAGAAAAGTAATTTGTCAATGGCTCCGGGATTGGGCCTTTTGCGTTCTGTGGTGATTGACCAGCATTTTGCTCAGCGTGGTCGAATAGGCAGACTTTTATCGGCAATTTCTCAAAACCCCTATGTTCTTGGTGTGGGAATTGATGAAGACACCGCTATCTTAGTGCAGTCTGACGCGCGCGTTTTGGTAATTGGCAGCAATACGGTCACTGTGGTAGATGCGTCTCCCTCTACTACAACGAACGTTTCAGAAACCACTCCAGGTCAACCTTTAGTGTTGAGCCCGATAATTTTGCATGTACTTTCCGATGGCTACAGTTTTGATCTAAAACGCAGGGTTTCTTTACTTTAGCCTACGGATGATATTTGAGGAATACCTATTGTAAAAAAGGTTTAAACTAATGGGGAAAATATCCATGCATCTTAAGGGGGAACAACAACAAAATGGAGATTAGAGAAGTCCAAGCGATCGAGGGGGTCAATGTATATAGCCATCGCCCAATTATTCGAGCGATTGTGGATCTCCAAGAATGGACTGAGCGATTTAGTGATGAACTGGGGAACTTTCGTTTTCGGCTCGTGGAGACTCTACCCTCATTGGCAGAGCACCATTGTGCGCGAGGTAAAGTGGGTGGTTTCCTAGAACGCCTAGAAGAGGGGACTCTTATTGGGCATGTCATAGAACATGTGACTATAGAACTTTTGACGTTAGCAGGTCAAACTATTAAATACGGTAAGACTATGGCGATTTTGGAAAAACCGGGATGGTATGAAATTATCTTCAACTACGAAGCTAAAGAGGGTGCTATAGAAGGGTTTAAGCAGGGTTTTACCCTGGTTAAGAAGCTTCTAGATCAAGATTCCTTTGATGTAGCACACGCGGTAGAGCAAATTAAGAAAGTGACGGCTGCCTATGAATTAGGAGTTTCAACGCAAGTCATTGTTGACGCATGTAAGGAGCGGGAGATTCCAGTCCATCGTCTCAACGAGGGAAGTCTGTTACAGTTGGGGTATGGACGTAATCAACGCCGTATTCAAGCAACGATTACAGACAAGACATCATGCATTGCTGTGGATATTGCCTGTGATAAGGAAATGACCAAAAGGATACTGCACGAGGGCGGGGTACCAGTGCCCTTTGGGCATATTGTCAGGACGGAAGAGGAAGCTGTTCAGGCGTTCCTCGAAATGGAAACGTCCGTTGTAATCAAGCCCCTGAATGGGAACCAGGGTAAAGGGGTTACACTCCATATCACGTGCACGGCGGAAGTAAGAGCTGCGTTTAAGGTCGCTCAAACTTATGGGGATTGGGTCGTTATTGAAGAATATATAGAGGGGCAACATTATCGTTTGGTTGTGGTGGGAGATCGATTGATTGCTGCTGCAAAACGGATCCCGGCCCATGTGATAGGGAATGGCATATCCACGATTGCGGAATTAGTAGACCAAACTAATGCAGATCCTCTGCGTGGAGATGATCATGAGAAAGCCTTAACTAAAATTAAGGTTGACTCGGTAGTCCTCTTAACACTCACTCAAAAGAACTTAACGATATCCTCTGTTCCAGAGCCAGGTGAAGTGGTTTATTTACGGGACAGTGCAAATATAAGTACAGGTGGAACTGCTGAGGACGTGACGGATCTCGTCCATTTAGATAATATTGATTTGGCAGTCTATGCCTCGAAACTGATTGGTTTAGACGTTATAGGTATTGACTTAGTCATTGAAGATATTGAGGCGTCCTATCGTGAAAGGGGCGGGCATATTATTGAAGTGAATGCCGCGCCGGGGATTCGTATGCACCATTTTCCAAGTGTAGGCAAAGCACGAGATGTGGGCAGAGCAATTGTCGAAAAAGTGATGCCATCGGGAAATGGACGAATCCCTATAGTTGCTATCAGTGGAACGAATGGAAAAACAACGACAACTCGCATGATAAATAAAATGCTGATAGATCAACAACTTGTCGTTGGCATGGCTTCAACCGATGGGATTTACATTAATAAGAAACTGTGGACACAAGGAGACATGACAGGACCGGATAGCGCTAGGTCTGTTTTGAGACACCCAGATATACAAGTAGCGGTTCTAGAAACGGCTAGAGGCGGGATTCTAAGGGCTGGCTTAGGCTATGAATATGCAGATGTAGCAGTGATTACCAATGTTTCTAATGATCATTTGGGCCAGTATGGCATAGAGACCCTCGAAGATATTGCTCATGTAAAAAGTTTGGTTGCAGAGGCAGTCAGGCCTCATAGTTACGTGGTCCTAAATGCAGATGATCCTCATGTCGTACAAATGGCAGGAAGGACTAAAGGGAGAATAATCTTTTTCAGTACTGAAAAAGAAAATATACAGATTATTAAGCATTTAGCCAAAGGTGGGACCGCTGTTTTTATGCGACGGGGCACGATTTTACTTTGCCAAGGCTCTCAAATCTTTAGAATCTGTTCAGTTAAACAGATTCCCGTGACTTGGGAAGGGAAAGCCAAGCATAATATCCATAATGCTTTAGCTGCAATCGCTGCGGGCTGGGCTTTGGGATTGAGTGCGGTGGCTATTCGAAATTCTCTTCAGGAATTCTGTTCTGATGCTGAGCACAATCGGGGACGCTTAAATCTCTACGAGTTACAAGGTGTCCAAGTATTTATTGATTATGGACATAATGCAGCAGGCATTCAAGAAGTTATCAAAACACTCGAGCATTTTAAAAGGAAATCACTGGTGGGCTGCATTACGGTTCCGGGAGATCGACCAGATGAGACAATCCGCGAAGTGGGTCGGGTAGCCGCAAGAGGTTTTCAACGCTTAATTATTCGAGAGGATGCTGATCTGCGGGGGCGTAAACCCGGTGAAATTGCCCAATTGCTTTATGCTGAGGCAATTCGAAGTGGTATGAATCCCCAAAAGATAAGTATTGTACTTTCCGAAACAGAAGCCTTTCGAACGGGATTAGATAGTTGTATCCCAGGCGATGTCTTCGTGATGTTTTATGAGTACCTTGAGCCGATTGAAGAAGAAATTCGTATCAGAATGGAATTGCAAAAATCATTATCCTATATTCCATTAGAAAGCGAATGGGTTGTTGGTGGTGAGTTTTAAAAGGTACTATGGCTACAATCAATTAAAAATTGAGGAATTAAAGGGGCGAGGATTATCTTCGTCCCTATATTTCTAATACATCAAAAAGTGTAATTTCGGGTAAGTATAAAGCAACTAAGGCTTCTGAGTGCGCCAAGGCTGACAGAATTGACTAATACGTGCGAAGACAGTGTCTGCGAGAAGGCTAATTCGTGCGAAGACAGTGTCTTCGCGGGCACAAGCCAAGTTTTCTTACGAAAATGAATCTACGCGCTGTCATTTCATACTGTTATTTCAGTGAACATTAA
>DOPS01000300.1:0-10130 GCA_003512645.1 Desulfosporosinus sp. | reverse complement strand
TAGAACTGCCCGGCGCACAAGAAATAAATGAATATTGATTCATTTATTTTGCTTTACAGTCCAAATAGCATAGATTTTTCTGTCAAAATATATTACAGTACAAGTTAAGTATACTAAAATTTGGGGGATGGGGGAAATAAAATGAGCTATGGGAACTATTTAGCCTTTAACAGAGATGGGAAAATCGGTATAATAACCCTGGATAATGCTCAAGGCTTTAATTTGGTAGGCACCAACTTCCTTTATGAATTAGAGGAAATCCAAAAGGAGATCTCTTCAGACCGCACCTTGGGGGGAATCGTGATCAATGCCAACGGTGAAAACTTTTCCGCCGGGATAGACCTCAAGTTCTTGAAGGGTGTTAGTTCTGAGTTTATTATGGATAATCTAGTCTGGCTGCAGAAACTGTACTCCTTCTGGCAGGATCTCCCCATCCCAGTAATTGCAGCCGTAAACGGTCTGTGCTATGGATCTGCTACAGAACTTATTCTTGGTTGCGATATACGCATAGCCGCTGATAATGCTAGATTTGCTCTTCCAGAAGTACGTTTTGGTTTATCACCCGATATGGGGGGGACAACTCGCTTAACCCATCTGGTAGGTATTGGCCAGGCAAAGCGATTAATTATGGGATGTGAAGAGATTGATGCCGAGGAAGCCTTGCGGATTGGTTTGATAGAAATAATGGTTAAGAAAGAAGATCTTAATGAACGCGCGATGAAGCTGGCCAATAAAATGGCCTGTTTTCCTCCAGCAGGGATTCGTTTTGCCAAGAAAGGGATCAATTTAGCCAACGAAAGCAGCGTTGAAGCAGGATTACTCTTCGAACAGGCACAATCAACCTTTTGCTGCGGTACTGAAGATTTACGTGAAGCGGTTACGGCCTTTCTAGAAAAGAGAAAACCTGAATTCAAGGGAAAATAATCCTCAGAAACCCTCTCCTACAGTTGAACCAGTGGATAAAAAGGAACTCCTCACGGCCCATTTAATTCCGTAGGAGTTCTTTTTATTCTTACGAACGATTACATAGAAGCGGATTTGCCAACATCCGACTGTTTCTCGACCTGTTTTATGAAGTCAACCCCATTAGCATGAGTTATGGATTCATCGAGCTCGATTTCGATGATTTTACCAGATTTAAGGAGTTTAGCATACCATAGACTATGACGATGTTTGACATACTCCCTGTTAATTGAGCCTGTGAACATTCCTGGAAGAAGTGGACGGTTTTCCTTGAGGAGAAATGCAGCCAAGTGGCCAATAATCCCAAATATAATTAAGCCCGTACCAATGTTATGCAAAGCAGTGTTCCAATACAAAAGTGAGTGCGTGAGGTCAACGCCTGGGACATTCTTCAGGGTTTTAATCAGGCCCGTCACGATCAAGAGGAGAAGGCTTAGTCCGATAAACAGATAGGCTACACGTTGTTCAGCAAGGTATTTATCAGAAGCTGGCTCTTTACCTTTGGTGAACATTGCTTTAATAATCTGATATGATTCTTTCATATCTCCCTTACGTGGGAAAATATCAAATTCTCGGCGAGCGAATGCATAAACAATATGGAACGCTGCGGCAAATAATAGCCCAAACGCGCCCAGATAATGAAGGTTAATGGTGATAAAATAATCGCCAAGCCATAGTGCTCCTGGTAATTTCGTAACATTGTACCGAGTGTACAGCGGAAGTTGCCCTAAACCTGTGATAATAAGCAGTGTAACTGAGAGGGCTGTTGTCCAGTGGACAAACCGATTGGCAATACTTTGTCTTAAAATTTTACTCTGCTTTGGATTATTTAATTCCTTCGTCATCGTTATGCTCCTCTCTTTGTTCGTTCTGGTTTTTCTGGGATCGTATTGCCTTATCCCCTTTCATAGTCCGATATGCCGTAATTCCAGCAACAGCTGCACCTGCGAAGGTCGTCATTATTGAACTCAAAAACATACCTTTTCCAGTGGAAAGGTAATTTTCTACATTAACAGGCATACCCGGACGGCCGGGAGAAATATCTTTCTTGTTCGCTTTGTCAGCTTTAATCGCTGCATCGATTTTCTCGAATGGAACTGCCGAAATATATAAAGTCGGAGTCCCTCCGTTTTCTTTATCCCCGTAAATATAGCCATTTACTTCTTCTGCCTTTTTATAAGCCAGGGTTCTCACCTCTTCTCTTGGACCAATTGAGATGGCACCCTTCGGACAAGCGCTCACACAAGCAGGTTTTCTACCCTCTGCTAAAAGGTCTACGCACATATCACACTTATACATGACACCCCCACCTGCTAAGTCCGGCGCAATATCTAGGTAGATACCAACCCCAGCCTGGCGTTGAGGGATACCCCAAGGACATACATCTCGACATTTAGCCCCTCCGAAACATAGCTCATCGTCGATGGACACGGCTCCCGTTTGATCTTTAGTGATCGCACTAAAAGGGCATAGCTTTGAACAGGTCGGATTATCGCAGTGCATACAACGTCGTGGAACATAAACCTCTTGTTCAGTCCCATTATGCTCAACTTTAACATGGTCCACAAATGTCCAGTTATAGGGTGTTAGGCGACTTTTTAGATCTCTTTTGTTGGACCAATCTTCTACTTTTTTTTGTGGCCAGTAATTTTTTAGTGGTTTTTGCGGTTCAGGAAATCTTGCTTGATTGTGCTTGCCACATGCTTCAACACAAAGTGGGGTTTTATAATTTTTACACCCGTCACACTTCGTTAAATCAATTAAGGTACCCAATTTTCCATTACTCAGTCCTGCAGCCTGAACAGGTTTGCTTAAGCCAGTAGCGGCCAAAGCCCCAAGTAAGCCAGCTGCAGTAGTTCTCTTGAAGAATGTTCTACGCGAAATGCTCTCGCTCATAATCCCCCATACCCCCCATACGTATTGTTTTCATATGCATATATTTATCATATTTTTAGAGAATTTACAAGGATAATTTATAGTATACCTTATAGGGGTATAGGGGTTTATGATGGGCAAGCATTTCCAGATAGTAATTCTTGCTGACTAGTACAAAAAAGGCTTAGGCACTCTTTTAATGGTGCCTAAACCTTTAAAAATTCTACGTTAAGATTTAGCGGAGGTAACCGGTTGGATTGACATGACTTCCATTAATAATCACTTCTAAATGTAGGTGTGAACCAGAAGAGCGACCCGTTGAGCCTACCAAGCCAATTGTCTGACCTTTTGAAACAGAATTTCCTGCAGAGACCAGCAGCTTAGAAGCATGAGCATAACGAGTCATAACTCCATTTCCATGATCTAAGAGAATCGTGTTACCATAGTTCCCATTCCATCCTGCACTTACAACGGTCCCTGATCCAGAAGCTACAAAGGGATCTCCTTTATCACCGTCAATATCAAGACCAGTATGGAACTCCGATCCCCGATATCCATAATAAGACGTAATTCTTCCCCTTAACGGCCAAACAAGTCCCGAGGTGATGCTTCCACTACCCCGAGAATAGGCAACTGCAACATTAGTACGTTGAGGTCCTTTCTCAATCACTTGAGAGACTGCTTCCTTTAATACCTTTTCATCCTGAACAGTCTGAGAAACCACTTTATCATTTTTCTGAACGTAAGAATATTGAACTTCCTTTTTTCCGTCACTTCCAGCTTGTTTGACAGTCGATTGCCCAGACGTTAAGCTCGTATTCGTCTTTGTCACTACTTCAAAGGGAATTGTCTCAGTTTCAGTTCGAACGCCTTTACTCACTACCGTTATGTAGGGTGTAACCTTGTCCAAGACAATTTTTTGACCTAGTTTAAGTATGGTATCCTCAGTGGTTCCTGGGTTACTAGCTAGTACTTCTTTTGTTTTCATGTCGTTCTTTCGAGCAATAAGCCACCAAGAATCATTAGCCTGAACTGTATATTCTACCTTTTGTAAATTTCCTTGTTTTAGTTTGTCTAAGGCCTGCTCATAGGAAGTGACCTGGTCCAAGGGGACTTCCACGGGTTGCGTCTCCACTTCATCTTCAAAGGAGACTGAGGAAACTTGGTTTTTATCACTGGGTTGAGAAATGTAATCTTGAAAATCTTTAAGTAATTTCTCTCCATCTTCTGCTTTAGCCAGAACTAAGAGAGGTTCCTTGTTAACCGTTAACATGACTCCATCAACATAGTAAGAAATGTCCTCAGCTAACGTTTCTTTAGAAAGAGCACGATAATCAGCATTCTTAATTCGAACAGTTGAGTACGTAATATCATCATGGGTCTTAGCCTCAGTAGCCAGGGGAGCTCCCTTTTCAGAAAGAATCTGATTTATCATTTCTCCAGCTTTATCTTGATTAGCGACAAGACCAACCTTTTCGCCATTTACGACAACATAGACTGCTGAAGTTGTAGAATTAAGATAAACCATTCCACTTCCCATCAAAAGTAAAAGAACGATGGATCCTCCTATGACTTTTGGAGATTTCCATGATTTGTTCTTCTTTGTGAATATCTTAGCTTTTAGGATTTCGAGATATCTCATTGGTAAATCTCCGACCTTTTTCATAGAACCCCCCTAAATTATTATATTCTTTTTCAAAAACACTTCCACAATTTGGATGTTCTGCATCCAAATTACTTTTTTCACTATCCCAGATTACAGTGTTTACTTATCCCCTACTATTTTCTATTATTCTGCTTTGGTTGTCAACCTAATGTGAAAATACTCTATGAATTGGTCAGTATTAAATAAGTGGCAAGCAAAAAAGAGACCAACCTCTACTGGAAAGCTTCTCTCCCAATTTATGATCCGTCGTGCTAAATACCACCTGTCTGGTAGGGGATAGTTTATAAAGATATTCTGTAACTTCTCTCCAAAAATCCTTATCCTCTATCTTTGCCATCCCAACAGAGAAGAACAAGGGGGTCTCGGTGTTGTCACGAAGCACTAATTGGGCGACGGCCATACGATATGAAAAATAATTCATCTTCGCTAACGTCTCGGCTTCTATGGCCTTTGGAGTCGACGCAGAGAAACTATGCTCAAAAATCCACTGTTTTTCTATACTGAGTATCTTTTCGTGCTTTGTTTGCCATTCGCGCCAGGATAATTCCAACAAGATATGCGCGTCATCTAAAGCATGACGTAAGTCCTCATACGCCATCCACTGATGTTTCATTGTCTCTATCTTCTTCTCCAGAACAGCTAACGACTGAGATGTCTGGGTACTCTGAAGGCGTTGTTTGGCAACTGCCAAACGCTGGCGGATTTCCATTTGTTCTATATGCAAAGTAGACATTTCTGCCAACCTTTTTTCATTCGGAAGACGTTCTTCGCGTTCCAATTCTGCCAAAGGTTCTAAAACCTTGGTGAGTTGTTCCATATTTCGATCACCAAGTAAACCATAAAACCTCTTGGACAACTCGGCAACTGCTCTCTCCATCTCATCTTTATCCCTCAGTAGACTAGCAACCTTTAATACTGCTGCAAGTACTTCCTCTCTGTCCGTCGAGGGTATTCGCCAATTCTCTATCTTTTTGCGCAGTTGTTCCGCGCATTTGAGTAATTCTATTTCTTCTTTTTGTTGTTTTTCATGTTCAAGTTGTAACTCATTAAGTTCTATGGCTAGCTGATGTTTTCTTTGTCGATAGTCTTCCCATCCGCTCAGCCATTCTGAAAAATTTTTGGTATGGACTGCAGTAAACGCTTGTTGCAACACTTCATTGCGCGCACGCACAATTCTACGCAGATTTTCCTCTTGGCTCACTTTGTTTTGGTGCTTTTCTAGCTGTTTCTTCACGCTTTCAACCCGTTTTTTTTGATCTCGAAATTCCTTCAGTTGATTCGTGAATTCCTGATAGTTTGAGGCATGGTATCGTTTGTAGTAATCTTGAAGACGAGACGATAACATTCCTGCAATACCTGTCAAACCTAACCATTTACGCATCGTTCGATCCAGAGTGTTAGCAAGTTTGGAGCTTCGCCACAGTTGTAAATACTTTTCTCTTTGGGCAATTCTAATTTCATCTACCTCTGTAACATCGTCCATTACTACCAAATTCGCCAATCGAGTACTTTCTTGTGAAAAAATTACTTGAAGCTTATCAAGTCCACGTTTTGTAATCATGAGTTTATTCAGTTTCTCCTGCGCTACATCCCTAGCTTCTAGCGACATTCTCAGAATCTGTTCTTCGTCCTCCGACACTCCCATATATCCCGATGTTTGGAGGAAATTTTGAATCTCCGCAATTTGTCTGGTGCGCAGCTGAGTATCAGCAACTAAGAGATCTACGTTTTTCTGGAGATATGCCCACTCCATGCACTCTTCACGCAAGCTCTCAATTAACGCCCAATCGACACATGATTCAGAAGAAAAGGCCAACAAATTTGTCTCCGTACCTTGCAGCCGTTCTGCCAACCGGTTTAACTCATCTTGCAGTCGGCGTAACTCTCGAAAATCAGGGTTTTGATAATGAACCTCTATGCGCTTCTGAATATTGGCAGATGACGTAATTTTCTCAGTTAAGATCATTTCTTTTTCCAATAAATTTTTTATATTAATTTGAAGCAAGCGTTGATTGTCTTGTTGGCGGTAAGCTATTTCCCATTCATGCCTTAGAGTATCATACTCGGTCTTAACAAGGGCCATACTCCCACTTTGTTCTTTCACTCTCTTTTGCGCCCCCACAATGGAAGCCCGCACATTGGTTAAGGAAAGTCCCTCATCCCCTCCTTGGCGAAGGTTGTTAATGCGCCGGAGTAAATAATCATTGTGGTCATTTTCCGGCCAATCCACTATCCCTCCCCGCAGAAAATCTTGAAGCTGTACCTTGAATACATACTCTCCAATAGTCATTGATTCCGGTAGCTTAACAGGCTGTTCAGTTTCATCCATTAAGGTTGAAAGCTGCTCCA
This sequence comes from Desulfosporosinus sp., assembly GCA_003512645.1. GTDB lineage: Bacteria > Bacillota > Desulfitobacteriia > Desulfitobacteriales > Desulfitobacteriaceae > Desulfosporosinus. The sequence continues at coordinate 3,277 of DOPS01000300.1, read as the reverse complement.
GTTTATCATCCTTTTGGATGAATTCATGACGCAGATAAAAGTGATGGCTTTCTCCAGACATCCACACTTCGATTAATCCATTTCGGTTTTGCCCTAAGCATGGCGTAGACTTTTTTTGATCGTAGAATAGGTTCAGCAGTAAGTCACTAAACAATTTTTGAATACTTTTATCCTGAAATAAGAGCAGAAATGGGCCTGAGGAAAATATCCAGTCGACATTCCCCAGGCCTACTAAATTTTCAATTCTGATTCGGTCAATCCTCATCGAATCCCCGTCCCTGCCCCAGCGCTGTTAGTCCAATTTTTTGTACTAGTTCCCAGTATTGAGAGTTCTCCGAGCCCTTTACGTCAACCAAGTTCTTTTGTAATTTATGCACGAATATTTGGGCTAGAGTAGGATAGCCTTCACTGTGCTTCACTCCTGAAACCCCTCGTGATTCAAATTGAGATTGAGACGGCGATTTTCGTTCTAAGGAGAGAACTTCAGCGAAGCGAAACTGAGTCTCGAGAAGATTTTTTACAGTTTGTAGCATTCCTTCAACTTCGAATAATGTTCCTGATAATTTAAACCTAAATAAATTGTTCTGTCGATCTTCTAGGTTAGTTTCTGCCAGTAAATTCGCTGAAACATTTTCAAAATCTGCTTGGGATTGAAAGGTAAGATCCTTATCAATATAACTCCGTTGTCCAAGTTCTCGGAATTCAAATCGAGAGGATTCTTTCCCTATCTCACCTAGCAGCACACCATGAGGACCGTTATCCTGAAAACCTCTGGCTTCAGGCGCACCACAATCAGCCCAGAATGTTTCCCCGGCTTGCTGAATCCCGCTCCAAACTTCTCGCTTTCCTAAGGCTAAGTAAGCTAAACCACTTGAAGCAATCTCCTCTTGCCGAATCGGAATAAACCCTTCAGTATTCTTCTCAGAATCCACCTCAGCATGGAGAAGCATCAGCTGAAGTGTACCGTCACTCGTCGTTTGAAAACCGTTTAGAAAAGGTCCTTCCTGATGATACGTTGTCCAGCCCTCTCCAAAAACTATGAGGTTATGGGAAGGAATTTTTATACTACTAACACCACTTGAAAATATATGCACGTTCTTCGGCCAAACCGCTAGGCGATAAGCAGACGTTAAAATCAGAGGGTCCCTCCTACCTGGAGTTATAAAAATTCTCGCCCCTTCTAACTGAGCAAACGACCTAGCTACCCGTTCGACGGTCTCTTTGCGCACATACTCTTGTTCAAATAAATCTCCGGTTATAAAAAGAAATTCAATTTTTTCCGATCGACAAAGCGAGAGAACCGCTTCAAAGGTCTGCCAGAGATCTTTATTTCGCAGAGCCGTCCAGGTCTCCGGTCCATCCCAGGAGGGGCTGTCAAAACGAAATCCTGCACACTGTAAGAAACGAACACACGAAGCCATAATCATCTTCACCTCACCAGTAAAGGAACCTATTTCGTGTTCTACTCCATCTGAAATCTAGTTGAACTTGTCCAGGGAGATTCAATGAAATTCGACACTGTTTTTTAGATCTACTCTAAAGAACTCACCCTTGTTCATCATATAATGCCCAGACGAATATGGACTTCCTTCAATCGTTATATAGACTTTGTCGACCCCGTAATATGTTCCTAGTGTATTGGTGATACTCTGTAAAATCATGCTTTCATAACCAGAGCCTGCGTTCATTTCGCTAACCAATTCCTTAGTAAAATCAATATAAACCACTTCGTCTTTATTTAAGTACAAACTCTTAATCTTAACATTCGGGCCCAAAACCTTGGATATATCCCCTTTAGGCAGTTCTTTAAATGTCTTCTCAAACACAATGTTTGTCAGATCATTCGTCATAAAAGAAAGCTTCTTATTAAGATAATTGAGCTTATCATTATTTAGATTTGGATAAAAGAATTTTACCGTTTGAGTTAATGGAACATTATTCTCTACTTTGCTTAAAGCAGAGTAAACTACATATCCATCTGATGTGAAAATTGTTTTTACGAGACCAATATTTGGGGCATAATAATCTTGGATCTTATGATCCTTACCCTCGGTCGTAACCTCTAGGGTTTTATAAGTACCCGAAGGGGTGGTTATGTCAACCTCGACATTAGTAATTGATCTCTTTCTATCATCTGCCAAGACCCACGAAGTTCCTTTTTCAAGCGGTTCTTTCAAGAGAATTTCCTGATAATTACTCGGACTATTGGTTATATTCTCTCGATAATAGGCTTCCCCTCTTACTATTGGTTGGGTCAGCTCACCATCTTTGTTCTCTAGCACCTTAATCATCTCAGTTCCACCGTTATTAGACCTTATCTGAACACGATTTCCTGCGATATAATCAACCATAACGTTGTATGAAGCATATTCATTCCCTTCTCCCTCATACACATAGTTCGTATTTTCTTTGTAGGCAAAATAATCTTGAATGGTAAGTGGTTGCTTAGTTTCTTGTGGTTTAGTTTCCTCAACAGGTGGCTTAATATCGTTCTTATTAGAGCAACTGCTTAACAGAACAAGCGTCAATAATATGCTAATAACAATGAATAACTTTTTCAAGTTTACCCCTCCTATGGTGATTTAGATAATAGTATAGCACTTCTCTCAATAATTACCCAGCCACGATGCCGCAACAAGTTCTTAGAAATAACAAGATACACTCCACAATAAAGTTGAACTAAGCAAACTATGTGCAGGAATCTCGTAGGTTACAGTCGAATAACGTTAAAACGAGCGAGGAGGTCAATGCAATATGTTTGTACTTATTTTATCCCTTATTTGTTCCATTCTGATTGCAATCTTTGCTGTACAAAATGCTAGCTTAGTTACTATTCAGCTTTTATGGATAACCAAAGAAGTTCCTTTAGTTCTAATAATCTTAGGTTCTACATTTGCAGGAGCTATAATAATGCTTCTCTTAGCTATATGGCGAGAATTACGATTAAAGCTCAAACTTAAGCAGCGTCAAAAGGATGACAGTTTGAAGAACGACCTTCCTGTTCAATCTGTGACTCCAACTCTAAAACAGTCCGATAACTCGGATTAGTAAAACAAGTAATAAACTATACAAGTAACGAAAGGAAGTAAGATGAATTGGCGAGCGTAATTGCAGTTAGAGAAATACCAGGAGTAGCTGATATTGGGGAAAAGTTCGAAGTATATGCTGTTGAACCTCACATTTTCGCAGAGGATTCTAAGTTTTTAATATTTACGCCTGAAGGTTGGAGATGGGCTTTTGCGTTTAACTTCCAACCCTTGTAAGATAGATATAGGGT
>DOPS01000301.1:0-2627 GCA_003512645.1 Desulfosporosinus sp. | reverse complement strand
ACCCTATATCTATCTTACAAGGGAGGAAATAAAAATGCCGATGTCGGATTGTATCTTTTGTAAAATTGCCCGTCGTGATATTCCTAGCGAAATCGCCTATGAAGACGACGAGATCCTTGCTTTCAAAGATATCCAACCCTTAGCCCCTGTGCATTTGGTGATAATTCCGAAAATCCATTTGCGGAATCTTAATGATGTTACTTCTGAGCACGAGCAGCTATTGGGACACCTTTTCGGGGTAATTCCTCGGTTAGCAAAGGAATTCGGAGTAGCAGAGACCGGTTATAGAGTGGTCACTAATAATGGAACAGACGGGGGGCAAGTCGTGGGACACCTGCATGTTCATTTGCTCGGGGGGCAGGCTCTCAACGCTGCAATTGGATAATGTTGGATGAACGCTAAGTAAAAATGACTTTGAAGATCAGTCTTACTGACCATGACAGGCAAAGTCAACTTGACGCAACCTACTTAATCCAGTATAATAATAAAGTATATTTGTGATGATCCAGTGGAGGGAGGGATAAGACAATGAGTGAAGTCAAAGTTGGTAAAAACGAATCCCTTGATGCCGCACTCCGCCGGTTCAAGCGTACTTGTCAAAAGGCAGGGGTTAGTGCAGAAGCTCGTAAGCATGAGGCATATGAAAAGCCAAGTGTGAAGAGAAAGAAGAAGTCTGAAGCTGCACGTAAACGCAAGTTCAAGTAAGGAGTGTCTCGAATTGACCCTAAAAGATCGCCTCGTTGAGGATATGAAGGTTGCCATGAAGGCCAAAGAGGAGGGGAAGGTAAGACTTTCCGTCATTCGAATGGCTAGGGCTGCTATAAAGAATGCTGAGATCGATAAGAGAATTGAATTTAACGATGATCAAGTCATCGAAGTATTAGCACGCGAAATGAAGCTGCGTCGGGATGCGCTTGAGGTTTTTGGACAAGCGGATCGCCCCGATAAGGTAAAGGCTCTGGAGGAAGAAATGGTCGTTCTGATGGATTACCTTCCTCAACAGCTTTCCGAAGGGGAAATTCGCCAGCTTGTTCAAGAGACAGTTACCACAATAGGGGCTTCGGGTCCTAAAGACCTCGGGAAAGTCATGGGTCAATTAACACCTAAGACGAAAGGCCGTGCAGATGGCAAACTTGTCAATCAGATTGTACGGGAAATCCTCGGGGCATAACTTATTAGTAGTTTATAAAAAAGGCCGGTTACAGGGTTTATTGTAACTGGCCTTTTTTATGTTAGGCTTGGACTATTCTTGCTCTTTCCTTCATAACTATTCATAGAAGGAGGGGGCTATTTTTGTTTAAAAAAATTCAAACAAGTGTGGGCGACGTTTTGGATTTTCCACCGGATGTGGCGGGAGAAGGTCCTAAAATTACCATAACTGGTCGGGAGCAAATCCTAGTCGAAAATTATTTCAGCATTGTTAACTTTTCTGAGGAAGAAATTCGTTTGGAAACAGCTAAAGGAGATCTCTTTTTTAGAGGAAAAGGACTAGTGCTCAAAGTGATATTAGCTACTGAACTGCGGATTGAAGGGGAACTTTCTTCCTTATCGTTTGGGGGGGAGAGATAAAGTAATGTTTGATTGGATACGGACGTTCTGGTATGGCCGAGTTCTTTTCTTGGCAAGGGGAGAGCAGTTGGCACGTTTCATTAATCAAGCCTTAAAAGACGGTGTAATTTTATATCACACGCAAAGATCTGATCGGGGAATGCGAGCACAGATTAAGCTGGCAGATTTTCGACGTTTGCGCAAGGCAGCTCGATTAACCCATACAAGGGTACATATTGTGGCCAAATATGGTTGGCCTTTTGTTGCCGCGCGTTGGTGGCGGAGAAAGGGACTCTTAGTAGGAATTATCATGATTGCCTTGGTGTTAAGCGTAATGTCGCAGCTTGTACTTTCAATTTCGGTGACGGGAAATCGAAACTTATTGTCACCTGACGTTTTAGCACGTGCTGAGAAACTTGGGCTTAAAACATGGGTGTTTTCCAAGAAGCTGGATTTAAATGGTATTGCTAAGGTGCTTCAGGAAGAATTGCCAGATGCCGCTTGGGTAGGGATAGAACGTCAGGGTACGACTATTAAAATAAAGATTTCGGAAAAAATCCGCCCGTCCATTCCTGGAGAAGCAGGTAATCTAGTTGCTAATCATGCGGGGGTTGTAAAGGAGATCATGGTGATTGAAGGAACTCCTCAGGTACACGAAGGAGAAACTGTGCGAGCCGGGCAAGTATTAATTCTGAAGCCCAATGCGGATAACTTAAACAATGCCCAACAGACTCAACCAGCTTCAGTAGCTAGAGGGTTTGTCCGTGCGCGAGTCTGGTACAGTGCCGAAACCACGATCCCCTTGGTAGAAGACAAAGTGGAGGAAAGTGGGAGAATTGCCACAGGGTGGGGTATAAAATTTGGTTCACGCGTCATAATGGTAACAACGCAGAATTCGCCTTTTGAGCAAGGACGTAAAGAAGTAGTAAGCCTTTCCCTAAAACCGTGGAGGAATTGGCGCTTTCCTGTCGAAGGTATTAAGATAAAGTATGTCGAACTTCGTGAAGTGCATCTTGAGCGTACTGGGGCGGAAGCCCTTCAACTGGCTGAACAAGCTGCCAGGGCTGAAGTTCAGAAAA
>DOPS01000017.1:0-13849 GCA_003512645.1 Desulfosporosinus sp. | reverse complement strand
GTTCATTCATTTTGATTCCCGCCTTTTTGGTAGCTTTAATTACAGCATACGTAGACGGGCTTCGGATGGTGAAGGCTTGGGTATAAACCTGTTGAAGAAGACAAGCTGCTATATCAATCACTTTCACTCAAAGGAGTTCCCCAGATCCTCTTTTTCAAAGGTGGAGAATATCAAGAGGAAGCTCGACATATTTAGCCAGCAATTACTTTAGTAATGAAGGAGAAGGCGTGGCTGTGCATGAAAGAGTAATAAAGAAATGTAGCAAACGGCTATATTCGCTGATTCGTGGCGTATATAGCCGTTAATTTTTGATCTTAAGCAAACTTTCAGGAAACGATCAACAAACGTTCAGTTGGCATTTAGGCGTGATTCAGGAACAAAAATTATAGTAATAGAGCAACAGTTTAGACTTTAAACAGGAGGCCAAAATAAAAATGAAAATTTACACTTTCAAATTAAAAATTGCAATATTAATAATAAGTTTATTAGTTGGAATGGTATATGTTTTATCCCCATATCCGAGCAAAGACTCTATTTCGTTAGTGTATAACTAGGAGTTTTACCTACCTGTATATAACGACTTTGAACTCCAGGAAGGAAATAGCTGCGCTGCATATTCCGCTGCTTTTATTTTAAGAAACTTAGGAATAAAAACCAAGGGCGCTGATGTTTATGCTGAAATCCCTTTCAAAGACCCTTTTCAATCGCGTTTATATTGCAACAGGGAAAATCCTGTTAGAGACAGCCCAAGTGGTGGTTAAGTGTTGACCGGTGTGCAATACTATCGCACCAGCCATCCATAATCCTGCCTGCAATCAACGATATAGTCAACATACACTGTCTGATCCTTAATCTGATACAGAATCAGATACCACTTTTCCACGAATAATTTGTGGTATTTATTGAGCGGTATAAATTCCGCGTTGAGAAAAGTAAAACGTTCCGGCATGGTGGAGAGGGAGCGAATAGCGTCCATCAAATCATTTTTTATCTTACGCGCAGCAGACGGGCTTTTCTGTGCCAAAGACAGAACATGGCCGGCCAGCATCTGACGGGCACGGTCGGAAACAATCACCTTATATTGATGCTTTTTTTCCATGCTCCACCTCATCAATAATGCTTTCCAGATAGCTGTCCAGTTCATCCGGTATGGTTCCGGCGCGGCCGGCCAGACGATCTTCCTCAACGGCCAACAGCTCTTCACGCAGCTTTAACATTTTCTCACGACGGGCAAATGTATCTATATCCATAACCACTAGATCGCCCTCGCCGTTTTTGGTAAGATACACAGGCTCACCGGAGGACTTGCATAAAGCCGCAATTTCATTATAATTTTGCCGGATGCTTGCGGATGGTTTAATCTGCATGGTATCAACTCCTTATAGTAATATTATACCTATATTATACCCATATTATACCTATATTATACCCATTTCATGCTATGAAATCAATCGCAAATTGTGTTACAGCCTTTCAATTTCCTGTAGGCGCTGCAATCCTAGAGTGATTTTCAAATAATCGTTCATGTCCTTTTCACGCTTCGGTGGCTCATCGGAAATGATGTAAGCGGATGGGAGAAAATTATGATTACCCCCGACGGTTCACGAGCTTATGTCACCAATTTTAGTAATAATACTGTTTCATTGCTCGATACGGCTATTAATACGGTCATTGCAAATTTGCCGGCAGGGCTCGGTCCTTTTGGAATTGCGATTACTCCAATTCTATTATGTTAAGTTGAACCTTTTTGGGCGGAGTGTTGTTGTTTTGACCTAGTTAGACCTCCCGAGCGTTTTGCCCGAGAGGTCTTGTTATTAATTAATCCAACAGTCAAACCATTGATTTTACTTCGGATTTCAGACCCCAACCTCCAACGTCATTTCTAAGATTTTATAGGACAGATATAGCTGAAACAAAATATCAACGTCGTTAAGGTCGACATTTAAGATACTCTCGATCTTTTCTATCCGATAAAACATGGTATTGCGATGGATATTTAAAGCAGTAGCCGAATCCTTGATGTTTTTAAAATTACGGAGATAAATATGAAAGCTGTGGACAAATTCCGTGCCGTTTTTCTTATCATAGTCAATCAGTTTGAGCATGGAACGGTGCAGAAACTTTATATAGTTTTCGTTATCAGCATGACAATTTATAAGATCATAAATAAGGTAATCAGCATAACTGAAAAAATGAGTCTCTTTTTTGACGAGATTGCCCAGCTTTAGCGCCTCAACGGACTCCAAGTAATGGTCTCTTACTTCCGTTAAGTCAGTAAAGGAGCGACTGATTCCTGCTTGTAAATTATTCGTAATCATGAATTCTCTTAAAACCTTGGATTCATTCTCCAGAAAATGCATTTCATTTTCACAACTGGCGAGTATTGCAATGTTGTTATTATAGATTACTGCGCTAGCGTTCGCTAATTTAAGCTCAACTTCTTCTCTCAAGTAAGGAAGCGTTGACTTTGTTGCGTCAAAATTTTGTGTATCTAAGAATATAACAAACAGCTTACGCTTTAACTTCAAACCTAATATCTTTAGTCGTTCATCGATTTTGCTTTCGTCTTTAAACTTGTCATCGAGCAGATCGAGCAGAAAGCTTTGATGCAGTAAGCCTTGAGATAAATGATTATACTTATTTTTTTGTAGCTCGATCGAAAAGGCATCGCAAAGGATGGAGACGATTTCTTTGTCGCTTTCTCTAAACTCTTGGTTATGGGCGCAAGCCACCAAAACAGCCACATTCCGCTTGTTGATAGTGATTTCCCCGATAATTCTAGGGTATTTACAGTAGGGGTCCAGCCAGAAAAAAGGTTCTTCATGTTTCGCTATTTCGTCAAAGAGGCTTTCCTTAACATAATACGAATAGGTCTCAAAATTAAAATTATTATTTATCTGAAGCTCGTTCCAGACGGGGTCATCGGTAACCAATGTTTCGCCGGTTGAAGCAAGAAGCTTTACGCTAAGGTCAGTGATCGTAAAAGGGTTGCCCAGCATTTGATAGCCTAGATCGACTAGGGCTTGAAGGTCGGACCCTTTGCTGAGTGTCTTTACTAACTCCAGGGAATAGCGAGAAAGAATCAAATTATCCTCCATAGTTACCTCCTTGGCCAGGTGATTGTGCACTTTGTACATTATTTACAGACTATTTCGTCAAATTTTACAAAGGGAGAATCTTCAAAAAAAAGAATAAATAACTGTAGAGATATCAAGACAAATAACTACAGATCCGAGGTGGGGACAGCATCTAAGCAACCTTTATTATACCGAAAATGCATTACTTTAGCGAATGTTACTTGAGAAAGCTATCTAATTACCCAGCAAGCAAAACTTAGAAATGGAGGTAGATCGATCTTGATAATCATCGGTGAAAAAATTAACGGTACAATTCCTTCTGTAGCCAAGGCAATCGCTGAAAAGGATGCCGACTTTATTCGAAATCTGGCTAAAGCTCAGGCAGAGGCAGGCGCTGCATTTATTGATGTGTGTGCATCGGTTGAAAACAGCCTTGAACTCGAAACGATCAAGTGGCTGATTGATCTGGTACAGGAGGTTACAGACACACCCCTTGCGATCGACAGCCCGAATGTAGGTATTTGTGCCGAAGCGATGAGGTTCTGTAACAAGCCTGGTCTGATCAATTCGGTATCCATGGAAGGCGACAAGGTTGATGTCATATTTCCGCTGATAGCCGACACGAAATGGGAGTGCGTTGCCCTCTTAAACGATGACACAGGAATTCCCCAGGACGCTGATAAACGCATGAAAGTGTTTGCTGCCCTGATGCTCAAAGCCATGGAGTATAACATTGATCCGTCCCGCTTGCACATTGATCCTTTGGTACAAATGCTTTGCACCTCGGAAGACGGAATTAATTCAGTTACAGCAGTCATTAGAGCAATCAAAGCACAGTATCCGACCATTCATGTCACCGGAGGAGCAAGCAATATTTCCTATAATCTCCCTGCCAGAAAACTCGTGAATCAAGCCTTCCTCGTTTTGGCGATGGACGCAGGAATGGACAGTGCGATCATTAACCCGTTAAACAGAGATATGATGGGCATGATCTATGCTACTGAAGCACTTAAGGGTGAGGACGAATACTGCATGGAGTACATCGGAGCATTCCGTGAAGATAAATTCGGGCAGAAGAAATAATCAATACAATAACCAATCATCAGTAGTCAGTAGTCAATTTAATTATTAAGGAGGACTCAAAAATGTCTAAGATCGAAGAAGTAAAAGCAATGTTAGAGGCAGGAAAAGCGAAACTCGTTCCAGGTTTGGTGCAGGAGGCCTTGGATGAAGGCGCCGAAGTGCAAACCATTCTCCAGGCTATGATTGACTCCATGGGCGTCGTCGGTGACAGATTCTCCGCAGGAGAAATTTACGTACCTGAAATGCTAATGGCTGCTAAAGCGATGTCTAAGGGAGTGGACGTACTAAAACCATTACTCACTGGCGGCACCTCATCTACTTTAGGTACCTGCCTTATTGGTACAGTGGAAGGCGATCTTCATGACATCGGGAAAAACCTTGTGGCCATGATGATCGAAAGTGCAGGATTTGATGTGGTCGACCTTGGCGTAGACGTATCGGCAACTAAATTTATCGAGGCCATCAAAGTAAATAAAAACGTAACCCTAGTGGCATGCTCAGGACTTCTTACAACAACCATGCCCGCAATGAAACAATCCGTTCAAGAGATCAAAGCCAGCGGTTTGACAGGCTTCAAGGTCATGGTTGGCGGTGCGCCAGTCACCCAGGAATACGCCAATGAGATCGGTGCCGATGGTTTTGCCCCCGATGCAGGAAGTGCCGCTGTCAAAGCTAAAGAATTAGTAAAAGCGTAAAACACGAAAATATAAAGCGTAAACCAAGTGTAAACGAAGAGAAAACCAAAGATAGCCAAAGATAGCCAAAGAAACCAAAGAAACAAAGAAAACTGACCGAAAATCGAAAAAAATTACTAGATGTTATTAAGGAGGCGGAAATTTTGTTAACAAAGAGACAAAATTTAATGGAAACGATTAAGGGTGGAAAACCCGATCGATTTGTCAATCAGTACGAGTTTATGAATATCATCATGGAAGCACCCATGGGAGTTCAATTTAATTATGGTCAGATTTGGAAAGATCATTGGGGCATTACCTGGAATTGGCCAGAAGGCCAACTGGGCATGTTCCCTGTGCATGATGCTGAACACAAGGTGTTGAAGGATATCGCCAATTGGAAGCAATACGTGACAATCCCTAAGGTTGAAACGTCCGATGAAGCATGGGGTCCAGCGATTGCCCATGCCAACTCTGTTGATCGTAACAAGGAATTTGTCACTGGGTTTGTTGCACCCGGAATATTTGAAATGACCCATCACCTTATGAGCATGGAAGATGCCTTAATGGCTTTGTATGAAGAGCCTGAAGCCATGCATGAATTCATTGAAGCCCTTACCCAGCGCGAACTGGAATGGGCCAAGGTATTGATCGAGAAAATTCATCCGGATTGCATTTTCCATCATGATGATTGGGGCAGCCAAAAATCCTCTTTCATTTCTCCTGAAATGTTCGCAGAGTTCTTTTTGCCGGCTTACAAGAAAATCTATGGCTACTATAAAGCTAATGGTGTTGAGCTGATTGTGCACCATAGTGATTCTTATGCAGCGAACTTTGTTCCCTTTATGATTGAAATGGGAATCGATATCTGGCAGGGAGTCATGACCACGAATAACACGCCTGAGCTGATCAAGAACTATGGGGGACAGATCTCCTTCATGGGAGACATCGATAGCGGTGTGGTTGATTTCCCAGCCTGGACACCTGAATTAGTTGCTCAAGAAATCGAGAGAGCTTGCAAAAATTGCGGAAAGCTATACTTCATTCCGAATTTGACTCAGGGTTTGAATTTAAGTTCATTCCCCGGCGTATACGAGTCAGCAAGTGAAGCGATCGACAGAATCAACAAAGAAACGTTCTAGACAGGTTACTGAAACAAACGGAAGTTTCCTTTGTCAATAAAAGTTGCCAAACAAGTTTGACGTTAGGATAAATTGGGTTTACTAGCGCAGGAAGAATCCCTATTTAGTCAAATTTTTCTAAGGTAACCCATCCTTTTTACGTTATTTTAAATTGTTATAAGGGGGATAAATCATCAAAACCACGAATGTTAGTTCGCAGCCATCGTCGTACCGTTGGGTGATTCTCAGTGTCATGTGTTTAGCTACGTTTATTGGATGCCTGGCACAATTTCAAGTTGCAGCCCTGGCTTTCAAGATTATCCCTGAGTTGCAGCTTACTTCTTCACAGTTTGCCTTGATTATGTCCGCACCCATGTTACCAGCTGTACTCCTCAGCCTCGCAGCTGGTTCATTGGCAGATCGGTTCGGAGTGAAACGAGTAGTCACAGTAGGGTTTGCTTTTTCCGTAGTCGGAGTGTATTTCCGCTATGCCGCCACCGACTTTACGACAATGTTTATTATGATGATCTTAGCGGGGCTCAGTTCAGCGTTCCTCAATGCCAATGCAGCTAAGTTACTTGGAGCGTGGTTTCCTATGGAGAAGATGGGAACTGCCATGGGACTTTACTTTTCTTCCGCTGCAACGGGTATAACAGTTGCTTTAGCAACATCTGCGATGTTTCCTTCATCTAAAAGCGCCTTCATCACTGCAGGTATTTTCATGCTCGTCGTATGGATTGCCTGGATGGCACTGATTAGGGTCAAGCCTAAAGGCGCCCCCGATCTGCCGATTATGCCAGTGAGCAAGTATATAGGTGTCGTTGCCAAGAGCAGAAACGTTTGGCTTGTCGGCTTAGGAATGATGTTTTTCATGGGCGCGAACATGTCCTTTAGCGGTTTTTTACCCAATGCCTTGAACGCTGTACGGGGGGTGGACCCAGTAACTGCGGGCTTGATGGCTTCGATTGTCACGATTGGAAATATGTTAGGCGCTATTGTAGGCCCGGCCATGTCAGATCGTGTTGGCAGAATTAAGCCTTTCTTGGCCCCTGTGTGTATTTTGGGAGCAATCGCCATGTACGCTTCTTGGATTGTACCGACTGGGGCGATCATGTGGGCAACCCTCTTTGTGCTGGGAGTTCTCATGGGAATCAGCTCACCCTTGCTCATGGCCTTCCCCATGTTACTTCCAGAAATAGGCCCTCGATACGCTGGGACTGCTGGTGGGATGATCGCAACACTTCAACTTCTCGGTGCTTTCATTATTCCAGCGTTTATTATCACTCCGTTGGCTGGCTCGAACTTCAGCCTCTTATTTAGCCTAAGTAGTCTATTCTTTTTATTATTAGGAGTGGTATCCCTCTTCCTACCTGAATTGGGTGCTAAGTCGCGAGCTAAGTCGACTCCTATCGCTTCGCAAGCTCTATAACAAACAAAAAGAGGAGGAGCAAAAATATGCTCCTCCTCTTACGCGAGGTGGGGAAGGCCTATCCTTTATCGCTCTCGATAAATGGCAGTATAAAGGAGGCGATTGATATGGACGCAGTATTAAACGACCTAATTAGGGTTTGCTAACACTATGCCTCCAGTTCAAACTTCCGATGAAGCATGGGGTCCAGCAATTGCCCATGCCAATTCTGTTGACCGTAACGAGGAATTTGTCGCACCAGTCTATGCCCCAGGTATCTTTGAAATGACGCATCACTTGATGGGCATAGAAGGATAGTTATTCCGGGAGAAAACGCTTATCGATTTTAGCCCTAGTTACCTCGATGACGATGGTTGCCCCTATTGTCGCTCCGGTTTTCGGTGCTTTGTTATTAAGGTTTACGTCATGGCGTGGAGTATTTAGCGTCTTGGCGGTGATCGGTCTTTTGATCACCCTCGCAGTGATTGCCATGGAAGAAACCATTGAGCAGCGTTCTAAAGGAAGCATCCTAGAATCCTTAGGGAGATTAGGAGTTGTTGCGAAAAATCCAAGGTTAATGGTACTTTTACTGACGTTTTCCTTAATGGCTATTCCGATAATGTCGTTCATTTCATCCTCGTCCTACATTTTTGTCAATCAATTTGGGTTAAGTGAACAGGTTTACAGTTATTATTTTGCTGCCAATGCTGTTTTTATGGTCATTGGTCCCTTGCTTTATATGAGACTAACAAGGCTAATTAACCCAATTTCACTAATCACAGTCAGCTATGTTATCGCCTGTTTCAGTGGATTATTAATCGTAACGATAGGAAGTCAGAGCCCGATGTTGTTCGCATTGTCATTATTGCCCGCGACATTTGCCGGCAGTGTTACCCGTCCTCCAACCTCTAACTTAATGCTGGAGCAACAAAAGGGAGATACTGGTGCAGTTGTATCCGTCATGTCCTTTACCTTTACTATCTTTGCTAGCATCGGTATGATGCTGATTTCATTGGACTGGGCAAATAGGGTTAGGGTTATGGGGCTCATGTATGTGGTTTTTGCCTTTGTAAGCTTAGTAATATGGAGTCTGATCTATAAGAAATCGTTTGTTCAGAAGGTCTCGTTAGAATAGCGCCTATTCACGGTAGCCTTATTGGATTGAAGTCCAAATAAAGGTAAATTATCCATGAGTGGAGAACAAATTGTAAAGAGGCCATTTTTCGAAGAAATTGAGGTTGGGAAGAAAAAGGTTGAGGGTTGATACATGTTTATTTGGTTAAGCGGAGTTAAAATCGTTTTGTATTCCTTGGTTTTTATTAGGGTACTACAAAAAAACCCAATAAGCATCCTACTGGTATTAATTGCGCTGGCCCTGTTGGTCAGCGGCTGTTGGCGCAGTTACTATAAGTATAACAGTAGGAAAGTGAACATAATTACTTTGCTTCTGGACTTAATCTTGACTATCGTTTTCTCCCTGTTTTGCCCAAATGGCGGATTTGATAAACTATTTGTGATCTATCTGACAGAAGGAACAGCAATTTTACCAAAACCATTTTTCATTGCCTACGCTATACTTACCACGGCGGTTGGTGCAGGAACTATCGCACTATTCGAGTTAAGAGAATATGGGCAATTGGAGTTTCCGGGAATTGGTGAACTACTTCTGTATGTTTTTATATTTGGTCTGGTTTTTAGTGAAAGAAGGCAGCGGGAACAAAGGCTGGCCTATAAAAAATTAACAAAAGAACTTAGATACTCCAACCTTCAACTGCAAAAAAGTATGGAATTAAGCGAAAGCTTGGCCTCCGAAGCGGAGCGGAGGCAAATAGTCGGTGAAATACATGATAGTCTGGGTTATCACCTGACTGGTTTGGTTTTGACCCTCGAAGCCGGAAAAAAGCTGACCACCCATGACGTGGAAGCGGGAAAAACCTACTGGGATAAAGCTATCAAGATTTCTCGGACAGCCCTTCAGTCTGTGAGGGAACTGGTTTTGACAAAAAAGGAGTCATATTTTGAATTTGATTTGAGTTCCCGTCTGATGGAAATGGTCCAGGAAGTCCGGGCACTCACAGGATTGGAGCTTGACCTTGAGCTTGACATTGAAACCCAGGCTCATGGGCTTTCTGGCCAACTACAGTTCAATATGTATCGAATTTTTCAGGAAGCGGTTACCAACACCTTGCGCCACGCCAAGGCTGACCGTGCTCAAATTTCAATTTCCAACAAGGAATTACTGTATTTCTCCTATTGGGATAATGGTTGCGGCACAAACAGGATTGAAGCAGGAAACGGCTTACAGGGTATGAAAGACAGAATCTCTGCTCTTGGCGGCACTGTTTCTTTTCAGTCAGGGAGCGGTATTGGCTTTAAAATCGAAGGGTGCATAGACAGGCGGGGGGAAAATAATGAATAAGATCAGAATTCTGATTGTAGATGACCAACCAATTGTCTGCGAAGGTTTAAACACCATTCTTCGACTGGAAGATGATTTTGAAGTTACGGGTGTTTGTCACAATGGGCAAGAGGCTCTGGACTATTGCGAGCAGACTAAGCTCGATATTGTACTGATGGATGCACGTATGCCGGTAGTGAATGGTATTTTGGCAACCAAAGAAATCAGTCGGCGGTTTCCAGATACCAAGGTGTTAATTCTGACAACCTTTAATGAGGAAATGCTGATTTTTGAAGGCTTACAGAACGGCGCCAAGGGCTTTTTGCTTAAAGATATGGAGCCTGACGAGTTATGTAAGAACATCAGGGTAGTACATGCCGGAGGTGCTTGTCTCCATCCCGATGTGACGGTAAAAGTTCTTGAAAGGATTACAACCCAGGGAATGGGGAACGTCCTTGACAATTTGTCCGGAGGCAGTTTTGATCAACTGACAAACCGGGAGAAAGAAGTCTTAAGATTGATTGGCAAGGGTTTGTGCAACGCGGAAATATCCTCTGCCTTGTATATTACCGAAGGAACCGTGAAAAATCATGTCAGCAGTTTGTTAGCCAAGTTTGGGGCTAGGGACAGAACACAACTGGCTATCCTGTCGCAAAAGACATGACTTAGGTTAGAGAAAACTCTATCTCTAGTATGATGTGCAGCGCCTCCCTCATCTTTACTATTAAGGTGAGGGGTTTTCTATTTTTAAGGGGCGTGACTAAATGCTGAGCACAGGGAGTTGTTCTATAACCTGAATCTTACTTGTGATTCAGGTTATCTTACTGTTACCGTCATTGAAAACTGCATTTACTATGGTAGAATTATTATAAATCTTTCAGAGAAAGGAGAGCGGGATTGAAGCTACTTGTGGAGCAGTCTTTGGACTGCAAGGAAACCGTAATCAAAATAACCTGCGGACTTATGGATGAACGTTTAAAGCGGCTTATCGAACAAATCAGGCTGTTCTCATTTTCTGTTACAGCTGAAAAAGACGGTGTGACACTTCCTATTGCTTTAGAGGATATTTATTATTTTGATACAGTTGACAACAAAACGTTTCTATATGTCGAAAGGGATGTGTATAGCTGTGACAAAAAACTATATGAACTTGAAGTACAGCTTGAGGATACTCCTTTTATAAGGATTAGCAAAAGTAGCATTTTGAACACAGCAGTAGTTACTTCTGTACGGGCGCAATTTAGCGGAAGATTGGAAGCGATATTAAAAAACGATGAAAAGGTGATTATTTCTAAACACTACATAAAAGGCTTCCGCGATAAATTTGAGCAATAGGAGGTAATAGATGAAAAAGATTGTCATTATAACTTGCTCCAGCTTCACCGCAATCGTGTTATTGTTTGCGCTATTCTCAACCTTCGATATGGTGCCAGAGCTGTCAAAAAGCATTGTTTTGCAACTATTTACTATGGCTTTGTCAATTTCTGTGTTGATGTTTTTTAGCGAAAAAATTGGGGACAAATTGGCTGAAAGTTCGATGGCTGTGGACGCATTGATACGGGTGCTTATCTGCTATAGCGTGGTATTTGTGGAAGGCTGTTTGTTTGGAATGTTCCCTTTTGGTTGGATAGCCATAGCCAATATTAGCCTTGTTTTAATTCCGGCGTTTGTAATTACTTATGCGATTGGGTATTTCACTATTGTTGACTTTGCGAATCAAATCAACAAAACTATCAAACGAAATAAGTAGATCAACAACTATTTTCAAGTCGACGGAAATTCGTCGGCTTTTTACTTTGCCTTTTTGTTATCTTACTCTTTGCTAAAGTCATCTCACTTCTGTACCTATTGTGAACAAAAATTACATTGATATGATAATAGCAGACACAAGAAAGGAGTCTTTGAAATGCCCAATATTATAACAGTCAAAAATTTAATAAAGACCTACGGTGAAATCAAGGCGATCAAAGAAATAGATTTTTATGTCGAAGGTGGGAAGCTGTTTGCGTTCTTGGGTCCGAACGGGGCAGGTAAATCAACAACAATTGATATACTATGCACCCTACTTGAGCCGAGCAGCGGACAGATAACAATTGACGGTCATGTCCTAGGTAAAGAGGATGACGCCATTAGAAATAAAATAGGTGTTGTCTTTCAAGACAGTGTGCTTGATTCACTTTTAACAGTCAGAGAAAATTTGACAACAAGAGCACGTTTCTATGGAATGAGCAAACTAAAAATCAAAGAAGCTGTAAGAATGGCTGCACTCACAGCGGACGTTATGGAGTTTATCGATCGCCCGTATGGGGAGCTATCGGGAGGGCAACGGCGACGAGCAGATATTGCTCGTGCGCTTGTAAACACTCCAAAAATCCTGTTTTTAGATGAGCCGACAACTGGCCTGGACCCAAAAACTAAAGAAGGTGTTTGGCAGACCATATTTGAGCTGCAAAAAAACACGGGCATGACCGTGTTTCTCACCACCCACTATATGGAGGAAGCGGCATCAGCCGATTACATCATCATTATAGACCACGGGCAGATTGCGGCCAAAGGCACTCCTTACGATTTGCAGGAACAATACAGTTCTGACAGAATCCATATAAAGACCAAAGACAGGGACGCAGTTATAAAACTATTAGACCGTGAGCAAATGACATACACGATAAAAAACGGTTTAATTACCGCCGACATAGCTGATACTGTTGCAGCAATTCCGTTATTGGAAAAAGCTAAGCCGTATATAGATAGCTTTGAGGTCATTCACGGCTCCATGGAAGATGTTTTCCTTAAAATCACAGGAGGTAAAAACTAATGTTAAATTTCGCTGTACGCAACTTAAAGATATTCTTTCGCCAGAAAAGCGCCGTTTTCTTTTCTCTTTTAAGTGTGTTTATCATTATAGGCATATATGTACTGTTCTTGGGTGATGTTTGGATAGATAATATCCCAGAGGGTTTATCGGAAGCCGAAAACCTTATGAAGAACTGGATTATCGCAGGCATTGTATCGGTAGCATCTATTACTACGACTATGGGAGCCTTTGCGATAATGGTTGAGGACAGAGCACGAAAAAACAGCAAGGACTTTTATTCAGCACCGATTAAACGAAGCAAAATAGTCGGTGGATACATTCTTAGTGCATTTGTTGTTGGTATCATAATGAGTTTCATCACTTTTGTAATCGGAGAACTATATATCTCTGTTAGCGGCGGAACAGTTTTATCATTCGTTTCTATGGTGAAGTTTTTGGGCGTAATGCTGATTTCTGTAATGGCGTCCAGCTCTATGGTGTTTTTTCTTGTCAGCTTTTTTTCGACGACAAGTGCCTTTTCAACAGCAAGCACTATTCTAGGAACTCTTATAGGCTTTTTGACAGGTATTTATCTGCCAATCGGAACATTACCTAATGCAGTGCAATGGGTAGTAAAACTGTTTCCAATATCTCATGCTGGCGCACTTATGCGGCAAATTATGCTTGAAGAACCGGTTGCCATCACCTTTGCGGGTGTTCCAGAAAGTAACGTTTCCGAATTCAAGGAAATGATGGGTGTCGCCTATACCTACGGAGAATACACTGCCTCAACCACTACGCATATAGTAGTTCTTATTAGTATCACTTTTGCATTCTTTGCCCTTGCATTATGGAATGTTTCAAGGAAAAGAAAAGCGTAAGCATGAACTTTTATCGGCATGGCCTTAAACAATAAAACATCTCCAAGCTTAATGCCGATAACTATTGTTTTTGGTATAGCATTTGTGGGAATACTAATTTTAAAATTTGATATAAAAGGGGATAAGAGCATGAATAGATTTTTTGCAGGAAAAGCAGTTGGTACAATTATAGTCTTTGGTCTATTGGGGATATATTTATTGCTAAAATATGTCCTGCATCTTTTTTAGGGTTTTCTCTGTTTAGCAATCGTTAGACATTGTTGACGTGCCTTTTTACGATAGAGGATGAAATTTTGTAGCTATTTGGCATTCAAGTTCTATATGATTAACAATGCATTAGGCCTACCGGTCATTTACTCTTCGGTAGGCCATTTTCCTTCTCTTACCTCGGTTTAACCGGTTTAATTTCGACG
>DOPS01000296.1:8940-9099 GCA_003512645.1 Desulfosporosinus sp. | reverse complement strand
TTAACCACTACACCACGGGGCCGTGATCGAGGTTCGATGCACGATGTTCGAAGTACGAACACTGATCGTTTCCTCATTATTGTCCAAAGCTAAAGCTCTACGGTTCTTTCGAACCTCGAATCTCGAACTTCGAGTATGGTGGGCGATGACAGGGTCGAA
>DOPS01000296.1:0-8919 GCA_003512645.1 Desulfosporosinus sp. | reverse complement strand
AACTTTTTTAGTATAGCTGAAGGCTGTTAAAATGTCAACCTTTTTAGCGGTTTATTCGAAAAAACTTTGGACAAAATGTGTATATACATGTTTTAGTCTAACTGCCATATGAATTTACGTTAAACTAACTTTTTATTAATAAGGCACGTATTGCACTTATAATCAATGAGTAATTCTAACATAACCCCTCAGATACAGCATTTGAAAGGGTTATGCAAATAGAGCAGAATCTCCTAGACCTTAAGTTTATTCCCTAGTTTTCCGCGTCAACCGTCAGATACATTACTACACTCTGCTCCTTATCCACTCCTTCGAGATGGACGCTCATTCCCTTGGCTCTCAAATCTTCCATACGTTCGCTTGCCTCACGAAGAAGTTCTTCGCGCTCACCATAAACTCGGGAATTTACTGGACAGACAGATACACACGCCGGATCTTTTCCTCTTTCTAAGCGATGCCTACAAAGTGTACATTTACCCACTTTACCGTTTGTCATGATCTTCATTCCACTATGCGGACAAGCGGTTGCACAAACATGACACCCAAGACATTTTGCGTTGTTTTGGGTTACAAGGCCGTCTTTCCCACGTTGAATAGCCCCCACTGGGCATACAACCTGGCATACAGGGTCTTCGCAATGTCTACATGACTGAGTATTATAATATCGAACTAGATGCCCCTTTAGCTGTTCCCTTCGCCATACTCTTAACCACCAATCCCCCGTTTGGAGGTTGTTTTCTTGTTTACAGGCAACGGTACAACTCTTACATTCAATGCATCGCGACTCATCGACTAACATAGAGTGCTGACTCATGATCCTTGACCTCCTTCAGCTTTAGCCTTACACATAATGTTTTTGCTAACTAGGTTACCTCCAACAGGATCAGCAGCTACCGGAAAAAGAGTATTGGCTGGTGCTTGCCCATAAGGGGATTGAAATCCGAAGTAAGGTTGGGTCGAGAGGAAACCCCGCGGTACTGACTGAGTAATCTTTGCCGCCAAAACGATCGATCCTGTAACCGTCTCCACTCTAACTTGGTTTCCTTTCTCAACTCCTATCTCTAATGCGGTCAGAGGATGCATTTCAACATAAGGTTGTTCCATTTCATTAGCCCAATCACTATATTGGCATTCTGAATGGTAGTGGCTTGCCACCTTATTTGTGCTCAAGAGATAAGGGAATTCCTCACGACTGGAACCAATATTACCTGGGGCATCAAAGGTATCCACATACTCAAGGGGCGCGTCACTAACTTCTGTCAGCTCCACTTTACCAGAGGATGTTTTGAACACACAATTGGCAAATAGGCGCACGGTCTCCTTACCAATTTCCGCACACGGAAAATGTACTCCACCAGGTGTTTCCAGCATTCGTTCCCTACTAATACCTGTAACATTCTTATTATATTTTCTTTCCAACTCCCACGCTGCTTCAGGGGAATCCGGGAAATAGGATGACGGTAAACCCATACGCTCTGCTAATAGACGGTAGAAATCCCCACCAGATTTTTCTTCACCACGTATCTCAACAACTTTATTTTTCCACTGCAAAACTCTATGCACACTTGCCTGCATTCCGGCTTCTTCTAACCAGTGGGTCGCAGGAAGGACAATGTCTGCTAGTACAGCGGAGTCGTCCATCACCAAGGTATGACTAACCACAAAATCCAGTCCTTCAATCGCCTTACTCATCCGTGCGCTATCGGGCCAAGTTACGCAGGGATTCCCGGAGATCAAGAGCATTTTAACGTCTCCCTCTTCCATGTCTTTGTAGAGGGCACTTGATGATCTTTTACGATCAGGCTTCATAACATCATTAGCCTGAATCAAATTGATAATGCCACCAGTGTTGTTGATATGCGAAATAATACCCGCCCCTGGTTTGCCGATATTGCCCAGTATAGCCATCAGGCCTTCAAACGCCCAAACTGAAGCTCCTGCATTATTAACACAAACGACACCCCGACCTTCAAACAGCATGCCTGGTTTTAATGTAGCTAAATCTTGAGCTAATTTCTCAATAACATTTTGGGGAACTCCTGTAATCTCAGCTGCGCGCTCCGTTGTAAAAGCACTCACATCCTGTGCCAGTTTTTCAAAGCCGTTGGTATGTTCAGACACAAACGTTGGATCATAGAGGTTATTCTTGATGACATAATTCAGTAACGCCATTCCTAAAGCAGTGTCCGTTCCCGGTCTGATCTGGATAAATAGGTCAGCCGCCTGAGCTGTTTCTGTAAAGCGTGTGTCAATCACCACTATCCGCGTCCCTGTCCGCTTAGCTTCCGTAATCCAATGGAATTGTCCTGCCTTCGTTTGGGCAGCATTGTTACCAACTATTAATAGAATCTTAGAATTGACTACATCGGAGAGAGGACTTGTTCCCGAACCGTCTCCGAAGAGCTTCTTACGCACATTCGCTTCCGAATCGGTACAGATCGGTCCAGTTCCGTAATTCACGAGACCGGTTAACGATGAAAATATGCCATGTGCTAACTTACTGTAAGACCCACCAATTTTGGATGTAATGCCCACAATCGATCCTGTACCATTCTCCTGGATATACTGGTTATATTTTTGTGCGATCAGATCTAAAGCCTCATCCCAACTAATTCTTTCAAACGAGCCATTGACCTTTTTCATAGGATATCTAACCCTATAGGGGCCACTAAGGGTTTGTGCAATTGCCATAGGTTTAGAACATATTTTTCCTTTATTATAAGGGTTATCAGGATCACCAAAAACCGCCTTGATTTTTCCATCTTGATCTAGGCTGATTTTTATCCCACACCCACCGTTACAAAGACAGCAAACAGACGTACGCAATTCCTCGTCATGTTCTATAGGTTTAGTGCTTTGAGTTAATGCTCGTGTTCTTACGTATGAACCCATTTTACTGACCCCCTCTCACAACCGACAAGTACCCTGGATAGTCAATCGGATTTACTAACATTTGGTGAAGATAATTTACGTCAACTTTAGCTCTTTTTCGAATTAAGCCGCTCAAAATACCCGCCCCTTCGATGTCGCCAACCATGATCATTCCCACCAAACGTCCCTCTTTAATCACGAACTTACGATAGAAGTTCTTATCCGGCTCCGATGCCCTAATCACACTACCTTCTCTAGGCGGCAAATTCATGAGTCCGACTGAAACAATCCCTACTCCGCTTATTACAGCAGAGTTTAAAGCCAGGGAACCATGATATTCGCGTTTCACACCTGCCATGTTGCAGCCAGCGACGATTCCTTGTTCTGTTGCAGTAGGCCATAAAGCGCTCACACCTTTTTCGCCACTTAAGAGGTCGAGTGCTTCAGCAACATCACCCGCAGCATAAATGTCTTTTTCCGACGTCTGCATTTCTTCATCAACAATAATACCGTAATTCACTGAGATTCCGCTATCACTGACCAACTTTACATTAGGGCGGACTCCAACCGCTCTAATAATCATCTGACAAGGAATCTGTTCACCGGTATTCAGAAGCACACCAGATACTGACATCCGTCCATCTGTATCCTCTTCACCTAGCACTTTAACTACTTTGGTATTTAGGAGGACACGATAACCGTCTTCTTCTAACAGTCTCGTCAGAATCTCAGCAGATTCTTCATCAATGGAGTGACGCATGACTCGAGGAGCAGATCCTATAATTGTCACATTGATTCCCAGTTCATGAAGTCCATGAGCTCCTTTAAGCCCTACAAGACCAGCACCCATAACAACGGCAGCTTTTACTTTTGGAGCAAACTCAGCCATAGCTTTAGCATCATCTAAGGTGCGCAGTTCAAAGATTCCCTCTATGTCACTTCCCTCAAGAGGAGGATTGAACGGAGAAGAACCCGTGGCAATCAGCAACTTATCATAATTAACTTTTTCACCAGAGTCTAGCAAGACGTTTTTAGAATCAGCATCCACCCGTTCAACATATCCAGCTTGGAAGTCAATCCCTGTTTCAGAGTAAAAGTCCTTATTTCTAATGTACATCATTTCTTCTGGAATTTCTTTCCCTAGGAAATAGGAGGTTAGGCAACGTGAATAGGGTGAATAGTCTTCATTTGAAATCATCGTGATTTGTCCTTCGGGATCCAGACCCCGAATAGTTTCTGCTGCGAAAACGCCCGCCGCACTATTGCCGATAATGAGATAACGCATATCAATCACCTGCAACTTTCATTTCGTAATCCTCTGGAGTACCATATAGTAACGCTTGCCGGGAACATGACGCTACACAAGGTGGAGTCTTTTCACCCTTACACAGATCACATTTGCTCGCTTTTTTTGCCTCGTTAAGTGTTGCAATGGCCCCGAATGGACAAGCCATTATACACATCCAACAGCCTACGCATTGTTTAGCATTGTGGAAAACTTCACCTGTTGCGGAATACTGCAGCGCTCCAGTCATACATGTCCCTACGCACATTGCCTCATTGCAGTGTTGACATACGGTAGCCCAATATTGATTACCCGATCTTTTTACTTTAATCCGCGGTTGCGGAGATGGTTGTTCCATTTTCGTCATAAATATGCTCTGAGACTGAGAATGTTTTTCAAGACATGCTACTTCACAAGCCTGACACCCATCGCAATGCTTAGATATAAAAAATAGTTTTTGCACACGCATCTTACTCCTCTCTCTAACCGGATGATAATTTAAATACCGTCGTCAATTCCTTCTTCCTGCAAAAAACTCGAATACATTGTGATAAAAGGTATAAATGAGACGTCGGCAGCCTTAAATATCAGATTTTGAAAAACTCAAAGCATCTTAGCGAATAGGTCTTCAAAACCCTCTATATTAAGGCCGCCTATTATTTGCATCACTCTCTAAAAAACCTCCTAGAAATTCGATGCATTATATCTTTCTGTTCCTGTACTTTTTTAGAATGTGGATCTTTAAGAAATTTCACTAGTTCAGAAACCTTCTTCATAGTTAAAACGCCTCTCTTGCAAACATTTTCCTTACTAAATTAGCATCGCTTCACCGCCTAGTGTTTTTTATCCTTTCAATTTATCGTTTGTACTATAGTTAACATATCAAATTATGGTCAATTTTAATGTCCGATTTTCGACATTTTCCTTGTCAGTTCCATTACTTTTGGACCATCTTCGTCTAATCTATTCTTCGCAGCGAAGGAGGCCCCTACCCCACCTGAATTTACGAAGGACCTACCCTACTTACAACAGAGGGGGGTTTGAAAACTGCAAAAAACGGGGGCGTAACGAATTAAGTTCGTTACGCCCCCGTTTTTTTGTGTGTTGTCTATTCGTATTTTTTATTAAGGTATTTTTTACGTAAATAACTTGAATAGCAGACGGCCAAAGGATTATGACCTAGGATACGGTCCTTAACTGCATAGGTGGTGACTGGTGCTTTCGAGTACTTATTGAATAACATATCATGACCAACGCATAAGCCTACTGCTATGTTAAGTTCAGTTTCATCATTAGCCAGCACTTTAGCTTGAAGTATAGGGTCACAAATAACCTCAATTTTATCCTCTTTCACTTTAGGTATTTCATAATCTTCTTTTTTAAGACCACCTATTTTACAACAAGCGGAATATACCTCAAAATGTTGGGATAAAATCTTTTCTAAGATTGCTGCTTCTTCAGTTAAACCTACACAAAAAGCCATTCCGAGTTTCTTGTAACCCATTTTCTTAGAAAACATAATTAATTCATCGAGGCGGCTAAGATTGTTACCGTGTACTGATTGGAAATAACCACTGAGCCGATGAAAGGGTTTGTTTTCTTCTTCAAAACATTCATCGAGTGAATATTTTCCCCCAGTACAATCAAAGGCTTCCTTATCACACATATTTTTGGTCTTCATTTGGCAGGACGCACATTTCATGTCCCTATCCTCCTTTATTTTATTAAACACTTAAGTTAGATCTTAATACCAACTAATGGAAGCATATATTTCAGACCAATGTAGAACAAGATAACAGTAAGGCCGATTTTCAAATAACGGGCATTGATATATTTAGAAACTTTGGCTGCAAATACAGTACCAATGGCAACACCCGTCAATTCAAAGGCTAAGAAAGTGACGTCTACTGAACTCCCCATGGAAATGTAGTTGGTAATACTGGTCGCCGATGTAACCAAGATGGAAAGCACGGAAGTACCAGCCACAATGAACATTGGGAAACCCAGCATACTGGTCATAAAGGGAACCAGTAGGAAACCACCGCCAACACCAAGAGAAGCTGAAATAATAGCCACAATGAGTCCTGCAAAGAACACAAAGATCGTATTATACTTAAATTCTTGACCAGCAAAAGTGAACGTGCTTTGAACACCAATCTTCTGGAAGTTCACACCAATTTCCTTAAGTTCACTCATTCTACCAGCAGCCTTAAGTTCTTTAACTTTCGCGGCGAAAGTATCGTTCGCTTTTTTCACACTTTTTTGGCCATCAATGAAGCCTTTGGTGCACTCGTAGCCGAGACGCAAAGCAATCGCTAGTGTGAAGAAACCAAAGTAGGGCTGGAAGGTTTTCATATCTTTTAGTAAAGAAGACGAGAAGGTGGAACCAATCATTGCACCTGTAATACCACCCAAGCCTAGAGCAATAGCAACAGGTACGATAATACGTTTCTCACGGAGATAAAGTGGCGTGCCGACAATAGGGCTCACTAAAGTCAAGAACTGATTCATGGGCTTAATTGTATTGGCACTTTTAAGACCAAAGATACTCATATGACCTACACCTGCTAGGATACCACCAGCGGCTCCTACTGTTGTAAAAACATAGCCTACAAAAATACCCCATAGAAGTAGACTAATGGGATTAGCGTCTACGCCTGCAATTGCGAAATGCATAACATTTTCCTCCTAATTTATTAAATTTTATTAGTTGCCCTAACAAAGCCAAATATTCTAAGTTTTGACAGCGCGGTCATAATTGGTTTTGCTAATAATTTCCCCAGGTGAAATATCATGTACGAAAGGAGATAGAATCCAAGAATGTTTACTTTCCAGTCTACGAATGGCACGGTGATAGTCGGCCATTTTAAGCTAATTAACCAAATTATAAGGACGTGAGGGACTAATTTGTAAATCGAATCTACCACTATTGCTGTTGTATAATCAAAAAATACTTCTCTTAATTCTGACTGCAGGGACTTATAGGCCATTTCATCACCAATCTCGATCGCTATATTTGAAAGATCATCCAATTCCTGGTACCGCCCTTTATGTTGCTGCACTCTTTTGGCATGGGGGTCTTTAAGGAATTTCACTAGTTCTGAAATCCTTTTCATTGCTAACGCCTCTCTTTCAAACATCTTCACTTTCTAACACCAACCTTGCCCCCAGTTTTAATTCCACCTCCCTTAAATAATATCCCTCTTGTGAAGAATATACCAAAGGCCCATGAGAATTAATGTCTACTCCATGACCTAATAATTGTCTACCTACCGACTATCTTTTTGTCTGATTACAGACGTTATTTATGTCCTAATCAAGACTAAATTAATGTCTTCCGGAAGACATTAATTTCTTATTTCATATTAGTTTTGTCTAAATTGCATATTCTCT
Organism: Desulfosporosinus sp.; assembly: GCA_003512645.1. GTDB lineage: Bacteria > Bacillota > Desulfitobacteriia > Desulfitobacteriales > Desulfitobacteriaceae > Desulfosporosinus. Next base: position 1,370 of record DOPS01000296.1, on the reverse strand, counting down.
TAGTCTGTTATGCTCAACCTTATTTGATTTTGCTCTATAAAAAAATGAAGAGAGGCTAACATCCAATGCCAGCCTCCCTTAAACAATCCATTTAATTAGCTTTTCAGTATCCACTATATATACTTCTTTTTCTTCAATCGCTATACTATTTTCCTGCTTAAAAATGTTAAGCAACGAGGTAACAGTTTGTCTAGATGTGCCAATCATACAAGCAATTTCCTCATGGGTTAAACGAAAATTAATTTTTGTCCCAAATTCTGTCTCTACTCCAGCACGTTCAGATATTTTAAGAAGTAACATTGCTAGCCTTCCAGGTACTTGGAAACAGACCATTTCTTGAATGATTGCTTCAGCCTCTCGCATTCTAACACCTAGAGTTGTGGCAACCTTAATAGCAATGGACGGATGGTTCACAAGCAATTCTTCAAAACGAGCTTTACGAACAACTACCAAAGTAGCATCGTTGATAGCACCAGCAAAACAGGTTCGCTCTCCGTGGTATAAAGTTTCAGCCAGCCCCATTAGCTGCCCCGAAGTTCTCATACTGCCAACAGTGACTCTTCGACCATCCGGAGTTATTCGATATATCTTTACAAAACCTTCCTCAATCAAGTATATACGGTCAGCCGTATCTCCTTCAGCAAAAATTATTTGCCCTTTAGGATAATGAACTACTGTCCCATATTCTCTGATAAGGTCCTTTTCACGGTCATCCAACGCCAGTGCTTCGTGATTAATACTTTCCATTCTAGAGTATCCCTCCATATAAATTATAGTTTATCACAAATTCTAGGGAAGATACTACACTTACATTTTCTATAGTGCTATTGAAGTTACTCATGACCATGTTTAACAATTCCATCAAATCAGGAACGGTTTTACTCTACATCTAAAGTATTATCATAACGCGAAAGGGCTACCTCCATACACATACTTGGTGCTCGTAACTGATACAAAGATGACTACCTCGTTAGAGATAGTCCATTCGCTTGTTTACCTGAAGATACGATAGGCACGGTAGTCTCCAGTGGAGAGTATCGCCGAAGCCGCGATCCCAAAAGAATATTTACCAGCGTAGGATACAGTATTGCCGAGCCACCCGCCCCAAAGGAATACTTCGTGGCGAAAGTCGGATGAGACTTTCGCCACATTGCGACTCGTGACGCAAACTCCAGCAATGGGACGAAAGTGGACGAGACTTTCGCCACACTGCGACATATAAGGCACTCTCCAGCAGTGTAGATCCCGAACGGGGGGAACCCCGTACCCAGATGTCCACAATCTTTTCAGTATTACAAAACATAGATAAGCTACCTCATTTAGAGGTAGCTTATCGCTTATTACCTGGCGATGACCTACTTTCCCAGGAG
>DOPS01000295.1:0-4394 GCA_003512645.1 Desulfosporosinus sp. | reverse complement strand
CGCGATAGCGGTTTAGTCCAATAACCATTCGGCATAATGTAGGCTGCAACACCGATGCTGTCAAAGTATCTGCTGAATTGACGAATAATAGAGGCTCGTGTGCACTGGTTTGCCTGTGATTCATAGGGCTTTTTACTGCACCAGTCCAACACAATTTCCTTTGTCAGAGTCGTACTAAAACTGTATTTTTCCAGTGTAAACGTATCAAAACGCTTTAGATGCTCTGCTTCTGCGATATATTTATACCCGACAGCCTGCTTCAACTCGACATGGTTTTTTATGTGTTCTTTAAATGACCCATAATAAGTGATATCTATCATGCCATATCCTCCACTAAATCCAAAGGACATGCCTTGAGCCTTTTGATATCTACTTTCAAATAGACCGCCGTAGATTCCGTATCAACATGCCCAAGGATATCAGAAATGGCAGGAAGTGGAGTATCGTTTTCTAGCAGTAAACTGGCCAAAGTGTGGCGATTATGTAGAGCTCCCCATAATCTGAGGCTCTACATAATGGCGAAGTGAGTGCATCCCCGTCCTCTTTCTTAAGGTGGGCAGATGTGCAAGTTGCATGTATTTTGCAATCATCTGGTGTAAGTGGTCACTTTCCGAAAAAGGAAGAAATGGAGCAAGATGTCTCACGAAGACACACCGACTTTCTACGTTTGGGCGACCGTACTTCAGATAATCAATGACAGACCATCCAACCTCTGCTGTCAGTGGAAGGGATAATGTCGTCCTTGTTTTTGACTGCACGAAGATCAGTTTTTTGTCTTCCCAGTGGAAGTTGTCCATTGTAAGATTTTTGATATCCGTACACCTTAAGCCAAGACGGCAGGCCAAAAGGATAATGGCATAGTCACGCTTGCCCATGGGATTTCCTCGGTCGATGGAAATTTTGCAAAGTAGTTCTTTCTCATTTCGACCTCTCTTCCCTTCTAATTTTAGCAGAAAGTGAGGTTGGACAAAAACGTTAAATAACTCCGAATTTGATACACTTTTGAAATCGGTAAAAAAACCAGTGAAATCAATGGTTTGACCGTGGTAGAGGCTAAAGTGCTGTTGTTCATAGGTCATACGAATTCTTAGTTGATCAAAAATCCGATTTAGTTATTTGGGTAACCGACGTCGATGATGAGTTTGGGGTATTGTTATAAGACTTCAGCAAAATGAAACTATTTTCATTCTTGACAAATGGGGAAGTACAATGTGAATATTTTGGAAACATTTATCGATGCTTGAAATAATCTAAAAGGCTAGACCAAATGATCTCGCAGAATATAGTTCTCCACACGCTACGTCACCCTAAAAAGACTATATGCTTTCTCAAAGCCGCACCACAAGCGTCTTTCAGAGTGTCTGTTTTCTTATACTTACCACGGTCTCAACGTGTGATTCAAAACTCGCTTCCTGTTCTTTCATATCTGTAGACACGCGACAGTACGCGCAGACCCTCAAATGTTTTTAATATTTCTCTATGATACTTTTTCACTGTTGGACAACAAAAAAGCACTGGGTTGTCGCCTCCAGTGCTTTCTCTCAAGATTATTCTTAGTGCTCAGTGTCTGCCAAGTAACTATCAATAATGTATTGAGGAAGTTTCTTAATTAACAACACCTGTATAGGGGATTTGTTTAACACTGTATACGCTAAACTACCAAAAATCAGCCTATGTAAGGTAGAAAGCCCCCGCGTACCCATAATTATTAATTCAAATGAACCTTTTGTTGCATAATCAAGAATTACATCTGCTATTTGGGATATGTCAGATGTGTCGGAAATACTGTAATCGGAACATAATTCCTCATGCTTGACGTTGAGCCCTTTCTTTGAAAATATTTCGTTAGTTTTGGTAAGTATTTTAGAATATTGTTTTCTTATGGCCGAATCACCTTCATCGAGCACGCGCCTCATCCAGTCAGAGGTAGGGCTAACCGGCCAAGTGTCTATCCAACTATATACATTCCCTTTAGAACACCCCCAAGAATATCTTTTGTACCTAGGCCTCAACTCTTTCCAACTATATTCTGTCCCCAGTGAACCTCCATCAGCTTCATGTACCTGCACGATGGTCAAATGCATATTAGGCATATTCTTTAATAGCGTGGCTGTATAAACAGCTGCAGAAAACGCCTGGTGTGAACCATCGGAGTAGAGAAGTACTTTAAACTTAGAATCATTCATGTCAAATACCTCTTTCATCAATACATTTGACGCTGATAGCCTAATTCTTTGATATGTTTTAAATCTGACGCTTCCAAAAGTGATCTGTCTTCAAAAGAACACATCAGGCACTTTTCTTAAGGCCTTGGTAACAGCCCCGCTCCTTTGACGATTTCCGGCACAATTTCTTCCCAGGCCACTGCCATGATATGAACTCCCCGTACTCCGGGAATGGTCCGCAAATGTTTGATCTGCTCGATGCAAAGTTTGACGCCCTCGGCCGGTTGGTCCACAGCCTTGCTCATTCTTTCCACAATCCCATCGGGGACCAGCATGCCGGAAACGTTTTTCTGCATATACTTAGCCACCTTAGCGGACTTGATGGGCATTACCCCGGCCATAATATAGGCTTGCTGGTGGAGGCCCCGCTTGCGGGCCAGATCCATGAAGGCTTCAAAGCGCTCCATGTCGAAGATGCACTGGGTTTGAATGAACTGGGCGCCTGCCCGGATTTTCTTTTCCAGCCGCAGCACCCGGAACTCGAAGGGGTCGGCGAAGGGATTGGCGACCGCCCCGATGAAAAACCGTGGCTCCCCCTGCTTGATTACTTCCCCGGATTGGAACACTTTGGCTTCCCGCATGTCTTTTACAGTTTGGATTAACTGGATGGAATCCAGATCATAGACGTTTTTCGCTCCTTGATGGTTGCCAAAGGTCTGGTGATCCCCCGAGAGACAGAGCACGTTGCGCACCCCCAGGCTGTAGGCCCCCAGCAAATCGCTCTGCAAGGCTATGCGGTTGCGGTCGCGGGTTGTCATCTGGATAATGGGTTCGCCGCCTGCCGCCAGAACATGCACACCGGCCCCGATGCTGGAAAGCCTGACGATGGCTGTCTGGTTGTCGGTGAGGTTTACGGCGTCCACAAATGGCTTCAGGTGTTCGGTGTGCTTGCGGATGCCGTCTCCCTGGGCGTTTTTCGGCGGGCCGATCTCGCAGGTTACTGCAAATTCGCCCTGCTCGAACAGGCTCTGCAGTTTGCTCTTTTCCTCAGCCATCGATCTTCACATCCTCTCTGACCATTTTGCGGGGACCGCCGTCCCTGGACTTAGACCAGTCCTTGGCCCCAGCCACGTCCAGAAGCAGTTCCAACCTGCCCAGCTCGCTCACCCTGTTGTAAATCAACTGCCAGGCGCATTCGTTGGGCTTCACTTCGCATTTGCCATTCTGCGAACCGCCGCAGGGACCGTTTAAGAGGCTCTTGGCACAGCGGATTACCGGACATACCCCGCCGGTCCGGGCCAGCACACATTCCCCGCACAACCCGCAACGTTCCTCCCAAAGTCCGTGCTCCATGGTCGCACCGGCGAACATGGTATTCAGGGCCGGAACCACCCAGGTTTGGGGGAATTGTTCCGCTAGAAACTGTACACCCACTCCGCAGGCCAGGGAAAGGATGCAGTCAATACCTTCCAGCTTTTTGGCCAGCTGCTGCACGTATTCGGGATCGCACTGGCGGGTCAGGGTTTCCTCCACAGTTTCTAGGGAGTCGCCCATAAGCTCGCGCTTCATGCGCAGGGTGCTGGCCAGAATTCCCGTTTCCTTTTCTCCGCCGGCCAGGCAGACCGACACGCAGCCGCCGCAACCCACTACCAAAACCTTTGACATTCCCTGCAGGGACTCCAGGATTTCCTCCAACGGTTTCGCTTCCGCTACGATCATTTAGGGTCTCCCTCCTCTCCCTTTGTGGTCCGCTCGGCCCTGGCTGTGTTCAGCGGGTTGGGACCGAGCCGTAAAATTCTTTCCGTCATCTCATTGGCTATTTCGGCGAATCTGGGGCCCATGGAGCCCGACAGGTTGAACATTTCCAGCCTCTCACCGCCGACCCCGACCTTGTCGAGGATTATTTTGGCGGCGTTAACCCGTTTTTTGGCCCTGATGTTGCCTTTGAGGAAGTGGCAATCCCCCTCCATGCAGCCCGCCACGTACACCCCGTCCGCTCCGTCCTCAAAGGCTTGCAGCAGGAGACGGATATCCACTTTGCCGGAACAGGGCTGTTCGATCATCCGCACCGTTGGCGGGTACTGCAGGCGCAGCGACCCTGCCAGGTCGGCGGCCGAATAGGCGCAGTAGTAACAGCAGAAGGCAATGATTTTGGGATAGAAACTTTCCCTATTTCCACTCTCGCGCTTTTCCATTACTCAGTCCTCCCAACCGCGGAGATTTTGGCCA
>DOPS01000175.1:0-5709 GCA_003512645.1 Desulfosporosinus sp. | reverse complement strand
GGGTTAGATAGATCCCCAAAGATCCGCGCATCAGCAGGACAAGTCTGAACACAGGAGGGATCCAAGCCTTGGTCCACCCGTTCGACACAGAACGTACATTTCAGGACGACGCCTTCCTGCCACTTAGGATATTTCACAAGTTCATAGGGGGTCAGTTGTTTACCGTGATAACCATTTTTCAAGGAACCTTTCTTGAGGAAGATCCGGTTTTTATAAGGGCAAGCAACGTAACATGCCCTGCAGCCTATGCATTTATTATTGTCTACTAAGACAATTCCGTCCTCACGCTTGGTAGTAGCCCCTGTCGGACAGACTCTTACACACGGTGCATCTTCACAATGATTACATAAGACAGGTATAAATTTTTTCTTGACGATAGGATATTCCCCTGCCACTTGCTCCAAAACTTTCGTGAAAAGGACCTCTGGCGGTGTACCATTCTCCGATTTGCAAGCAATAGTACAGGCTTGACAGCCCACACATCTTTTTAAATCAATAACCATTCCCAAATGCATTAGTGTCACCCCCCTTCTCAAATTTTAGTAATTTTAACCTTGGTTGAAGTTTCCAGGTGCCCAGTCATCCCACAGGTCCATTTAAGGTCTGCCGGTAACAATCGATTAAAATGAGTCTGCCTTTTCACCTTGGGAATGGGATGGTTGGACCAGCTGCTGATACCATTGGACATTGCGACACACCCCGGATGGATTTCTTCTAACACACTAGCCCGGCCAGTGACTTCGCCAAACGGAGAAGTAATCCTAATGCTGTCACCATTTTTAATTCCTTTGGCCTTGGCAGTTTTCGTATTGATCATCACCCCCATATGCATGGGGATATTCTCCATAGCTTCATTAATCCAAGGTATAGAATTGCTTTCTGAGAAATTGAGCAAGGTCTCTTTAAAGGCAAAAGCGTATAAATCAAATTCCGGGGCGATGTTGTGCAACGGGTGACTGTCCCGCCAGACAGGGATCGGCAAATACATGGAAGTATCCCATTTCCGTCCAGCCGCTTTCATCTTGGCTTGGAGGTCATCCCCTGTTTCTTTGAAAAAGTTAAAATATATAGGAATCCGGTGACCATGATAAGGTAAATACATTTCTTCTGGTGTCTGATGTCTTGTGGCATGACCATTTTCTTGGAACCAATCAAGCCCATGATCAGGACCATAAATGCTCTTAGCCATACGATCTGTAAGCTCAAGATTCGTATATTTTTTATCCGGTTCCAAGTAATACTCTGGTTTTAAGAAGACCGTGAAATTCAATAAGCCATTCCACTGTTCTAAGCACCCAATTCGCGCAGCTAATTCTGTTAAAATATCCGTTGCATCTCGACTATCGTAGAGAGGTTCAATGACCGGACGTCGATAAACGTGACCAGTAATTACCGGCGGCTCTATATCGACTAGGAGATGAGATTCCAGATAGGTATGATCTGGGAAGACTATATCGGCCCATTCCGAAGATTCATTGAGGACCACATCTATTGCCACAATAAAATCTAACTTTTTAAATACTTCGACCACCTTATCTGTTGCCGAAAGATTCCACATGGGGTTAGAATGCTGAATAATTAAGGCCTCAGGTTTAAAGTCAAAGCCAAATTTCTCTGGGTGCAAAATATTATCCGCGCCAAGGTGTCCCGGGTCAATTCCAATCGGAAACCATTCCATCAGTTGGAAGCTATAAGGCTTGTCGGCAAAAGCATAGGGTGGGTGCAAAAGATGGGGTTGGGGCTTAATCATCCCGTCCGTTCCCGGTTCTACAATTAAACAACGATGATCTAAGCCAACCCCGATGTGACCTCCAGGTACATCGATGTTCCCAATGATTAGATTGATCAATTTCATGGCTAAAGAATCAAGACCACCGTCAACATGCCCAATGGCTCCACGGTAGTAATTAACCCCTGCTGGACGATAAGGATATTCCTTCCCTTCGATCACAATTGTACTACCAATCCGGGCCGCTTCTCCGTATTCACGGGCGATCCGCCTAATGGTTTCAGCAGGTATCGTACAAATCTTGGACATACGCTCAGGGGTATGATCTTTTAAAGTATCTTTAATAACTTGAAAAGACGGTCGACATTTAAGGCCATTGACAACATAGTTCCCTTCAATGGCATATTCCTGGATACTCTCGTCATCAAAGACTTTGACAGAATCAGACCCCGCATCCCAAACTAAGGCCTTGCCATTCTCTGGGTCACGAACAAAATTACCATCAGGCCCAATTAAGTAAGGACCATTTGTATGTTTTTTAATAAACCCAGCATCGTATATATTTAATTCATGAAGCAGAACATTAACCATTCCTAGGACAAAGGCTCGATCCGTACCGGGTAGAACAGGTATCCACTCATCCGCCTTAGCAGCGCCGGTAGACATTCTAGGTTCCACTACCACAACCTTCATGCCTCGATTAACTCTAGCCTCTGCCATACGTTTAATAGATCCAGCGACATGCAAGTGTGAAGAAAAACCATCACCGCCTCCGATTTGAATCCAATAATTGCAATATTCATAGTCATTCGTCGCTGCAAATGAGCCATCTAAGGTTCCATTAACAGGATGATAGGCCGCCCCACAATATTGCCCGACTGTCGAAAAATAATTGGCTGATCCATAAGCCGCACCCCATCCCCAAATGTGGATACGATGAAAGTCATTGATCGAAACTAACAACTTACGTGGATCTTCCTCTCGAATCTTTTTGAGTTTTTTGGCAGTAATATCATAAGCTTCTTCCCAGGAAATTGCCTCCCACTTAGGATCGACCCCAATTCCCTTTTGGGGGTTAGTTCTTCTTAAAGGAGTTTTGACCCGGTTCGGATCGTAAAGTCGCATGATTCCCGATTGCCCTTTGGGACAGAGCTTTCCCTTATTGTTAATATCATCGGGATCCCCTTCGATTTTTAATACGACCCCATCTACAACGTGAACCCTAATTGCGCAACTGTGAATACACATTTTACAGGCACTTTTCACCCAGTAATCCTTCTGGGCCGTTAATTCAGCTTGACGCAAAGTCTCCATTCCTCCTTCTTTCACTCCTTGCCCTAACCTAACCCTAAACCTAACCTTGGTTAGACATAGCTCGTCATCTTCCTATCTCCAGCCTATAGGCTTCTCTTCAGGAATTGACCCGTTGCCTCAGAGACCATTTGTCCATCTTTGACAACGACCTTTCCTCCTTTGATCGTCATTATTGGCCAACCACGAAGTTCTTGACCATCATAGAGGCTAAAATCAGCTCTGGAACCTAAATCTTCATGGCGCACTGTTTTAACTAAATCAAGATCCACCACAACCAAATCCGCATCGCTCCCTGGGGTAATGGTCCCTTTGCGTGGATAAAGTCCGTAGATCTCGGCTGGGTTTTTGCTCATAACTTCTACTAAGCGAATGAGATCAAAACCACGATTGTTGACTCCATAATTTAACATTACCGGCAGACTCGTCCCTACCGCCGGATATCCAGGCATAGCTCCCCAAATTCCTTTTTCCGCACCCTTCAGATCTAAGGTCAAGGTAACATTGTCAGTACCTACAGTATCCAACAAGCCGCTTGCCAGACCCTGCCAGAGGGCATCGACACTTTCAGGATCTCGGAAAGGCGGAATCATATGGGCCACTAACCCCAAGGGACTATATTTATCGATGGAGAGGTAGGGGGAGGTAGTTTCCGCAAAAAGCTTGGGGTAACGTGGTTTCAGTTCCGCCAAAGCCCTGACACTCTCAGCTGTGGAAACATGAACAATATACATACGACTTCCTGCCAGATCGTTGAGATAAGCTGCCCTCCGCACTGCATCTTCCTCGGCAGCATTAGGATGTGTATCTGCCCAATCAGCAAGGGTTTCGCTACCCCTGGACCGCACTTTTTCAGTAGCTATCCTAATAAGATGAGGATTTTCAGCATGAACACAAACAATTGCCTTGTCCCCTAAAGCTGCTACAATTTCCAGGGTTTGGAGCATGAAGCCATCGTCAACGTCTGGTATGAGTCCGGGGATTCCTGACATGTACATCTTGAACGAGGTAATTCCGAGTTCGTTAGCATAGGTAGAGATTTCACTTTGCTGTTCGGGAGTCATAATAGCTAAGTGAAAAAAGACATCAGCAACAGCTTTTGCATTGGCGAGATCAATGACATCTTTAAAATAGGACATATATGGATTCGGACCGCCCATAAAAGCGCCTACTGTCGTAATACCGCCCATTAAAGCGGATGCTGTTTCCTTTTCCATCTCTTCTGCCAAATCACCGAAAATACCTAAATGAATATGAGGGTCAATAAGACCAGGTAAAACAAACTTTCCTGCCACTGAGATTTCTTCGTCCCCGCTTAAACCTTGGCCAATCGCTACAATTTTACCATTCTCCATTGCCACATCGGCTTCAAAGATACCCTGTCCTGGAATCACCAAACGACCGTTTTTTAATACTAATTTACTCATGAACTATACCCCCTTCTCTATTTTCCTATGGTAGTGGGAATCCGGTTTTCTCACCCCCCTAATTACAAATAACCCCATAATTAAGCCTGCGCTCTCAATAAATCTCAAGTCCTGCAGGTATTATTGACAGTGATAGGGAAAACGCAATCAAGTCGCCAGTTTTCTTTGTAAACGTTGCCACTCCAGATCAACCTCTCGTTGAATTTCCTCTATCTGAGCTTGGTTAAGATGTCTATACCTTTTTTGCAGCGCTAAATATTGTGAAACAGGTGTCCCTTTAGAACCGTAGTTCAGTGTATAACGCTCTCCATTTTCTATTTCATACAATGGAAAAACCCCTGATTCTACTGCCAAACGGGATACTTTCGGCCCAGCATTATCTGCTAAACCCCAACCATCCAGGCAGGGGGCCAAAACTAAAATAAACCGTAACCCCTTCATTTCTTTGGCCTTGGCAACCTTACGCGCTAGATCTTCGGGATAACCCGTGGTTGCTGTAGCCATATAAGGAATACGGTGGGCAGCCATAATCTCCGCCAGATTCTTCTTGGGTGTTTGTTTACCCGCAGGAGTAGACGCTGTGTAAGCCAGGTAAGGGGTTGCCGAGCTTTTTTGTGATCCTGTATTCATATACCCTTCATTATCCAAACAAACGTAGATAAAATCTTCATTGCGCTCGGCTGCAGAGGATAAAGACTGGAAGCCAATATCATAGGTTCCGCCATCACCGGCCATAACGACAACTTTTGTATGGTCGTTCCCTTTTGCTTTCAGCGCTCGGGCAATACCCGTCGCCGAGGCAGCACTAGCCTCTAGAGTTGTTTGATAAACTGGCATGCGCATTGAGCTTAAGGGTTGCGGACCGGAAATAATGGCGATACAAGAAGGCGGCACTACTCCGATGGTATCCGGTCCTAAAGTGTTCACAATATAACGCATAGCCAAGGCTTCACTACAACCAGGGCAGGCAGCATGACCGGAATTAAAGACTTTTTCTTCATTAATTTGATAACCCATCTTCAATCATCACCCCTTCCAGACAGAACTTGTCACGGGTTGTGTACTCATGGCTTCCCGGACTAGTGCTGCGATATTTGTCGGAGAGATATTCGTCCCGCCTACACCTGTCAGATATCCGTGTATTGCAGGTCCACGCTCCAAACCATATAAGGCTGCTTTAAGTTCTTGATGAAGGAAGCCACCTGTCCCAGGGGCAAAATTGCGGTCCAAAACCATGACCTT
>DOPS01000062.1:0-3764 GCA_003512645.1 Desulfosporosinus sp. | reverse complement strand
AAATATCATGCTTCAGCTCTGGAATCTTGAAAACCCATTTGACATTCATATAGACTTTGTGATATGATATTAGTAAGAGATATAAACTTATTTTGGGTTTTTATGTCTATTTTTTATTATATAACAAAAACATCTTCAAGTATAGTCATAGGTGAGAATATCTGGTCTGTTCCCTTCTTCCCTTCTCTTTGTAAGATGTAAAAATACACCGCAAAAAAGCCAGCCATTGAAGCTGGCTTTTTGTCGTCTAATCGTTTATATTCAAGACCGTTTTCGCATTTATAATATCCGTTCAATTGGATTTCAGCCCTTTAATATCATACAGACCCCATGGATTAGGTTCCTTTCTTCCTACTTCATGGGTTTTGCCTCCTGAATTTTCATAATACCAGGCAATTTTATCAATCTCTCCGTATCTATAGTTTGTAGTTCCTGCTCTACATGCATACTCCCACTCAGTATAGTGGAAAATTCAATCCGCTTCCCCCGCCTTAAAGTTATAAATTGGTTTAATAACTTCACCCGAGGCCGATTTAACTTAATCATGCCCATATCTCTGTAAGAAATTTTACAACTGCCTTAGCTGCTCTCGATATTGCCTTAATTCGTCTTCATCAAAATCATCAATAGTGTCTTGCAGTACTTTAAGCATCTTAGGTTTATCTTCGGGAATTTTACCGATCACGGGAGTAGCCATTGATACATGATTAGCAAAGACTTTGGTGTCTGTTTCCAGATGTTCGATGAAGTATTTTAATTCTTGAACTCGTTCGAATTCCGTGGCTTCGACAAATTCGCCATTAAGTTTTTGCTGATATAAGTCTGTACCGGGTATGAGGATTAGGGAGGTTATCCCTATACTTTTTGGCCTTAGTTGATTAAAAAGTTTGGCAGTTTCAAAGGCGCTAATTTCTCCTTTGCTATGACCAGCTAAGCCATTCAAGTAAATTCCATGATACGCAATTCCGGCATCTTCTAATCGCTTGCATTGTTCAACAGCTTCGTCGGCAGTATTTCCTTTATGGATTCGAGTTAAAGTCTCATCGTGACCAGTTTCAATCCCGATATACAAATAATTAATCCCCAAAGAACGCAGTTCCTTGAGTTCTTCTGTTGTTTTTGTTTTGATATTGGTTATCCGAGCATACATGGAAATAGTTTCACATTGCGGCAGGTATTCTTTGATTTTCTGGGCAATTATTTTTAGTCGTTCCAAGCTTAAAACAAAGGGGTCACCACCGACAAGGTAGACCCTTTTCGCATCAGGTCGCACTGAACGAGACTCTTGTAAATCTTCCTCTATTTGCTCTATAGGTTCGATGCGAAATGGGACATCCTTATACATGCTGCAAAATGTGCAACCGTCATGTGAACATCCAACTGTGACTTGTAATAGTAAGGTTTTAGCCTCGGCAGGTGGTCTATAGATCGTACCTGTATAATGCATAATAACAAACTCCCTCTTTAAGTTATTAAATTGTATGGTTTTCTATTCAATTAAATACAACACACTTTCCACATCTTTTCGCGTAATCCTCCAAGCTCGTGGAAATTAACTAGTAAAAAGAAAATTTGCCAGACCGTTCGTTTTAACAAAGAAAGATACGTCTCAGATTCCAATTGGAACCCCAGTATGGATTAGTGCTTACAAAATGTATATAGTGACTCAACGCAAAAAACCAAAAAGCACAGTCAAAATGCTTGACCTGTGCTATAAATTGGGTACCCGTTTGATGCTGATTTTCAGTGTCGGGGCCTTCTCATTTCTGAAAAATCAAAACTAGTCTTCTTCCATTTCACCAGTGCAACTGTACTGGTGAAATGGAAATAACTCAATGAAAGAATTGCTTCTCCTCATCTACTAAACCCAATGCAACTTCTATTAAGGCAGTGAGATGCATCATTTTCATACCAAGTTTGTAATGCTTATTCATATCAACAAACTGGTCCATACAATTATGGCAAGGGATGCACCCGATTTCTGCACCTGTAGCCACTAATTGATCAACTTTCGGTTTGGCTTTAATCATACGCATTGCTTTAGTTGCAGCCACGGCACCAGCTCCTCCGCCAGCTCCACAACAAAGGTTATACTCTCTATTAGGAAACATTTCGCGAAAATCCATTACAGTGTTACTTAACACATAGCGCTGAGGCTCAACAATTCCTTCTTTACGAACCGTATTACAGGGATCATGTAGGGTTACTGGGATTGTATTTCTGGTCTTATCTAGTTTTAATGTGCCGTCTTTAATCCAATCGGCATACAACTCGACTATATGGCGAACAGGGAACTGTTTCCCTTTCCAGTAATCTCGTGCAAACACTCGGGTCGATCGGAATGCATGGCCACATTCAGTGACAATAATCTCCTTAGGGTTTAGCCTCTCAACTTCTTCAAACATCGGGCGTGAAATTTCATCGAATTCATCGTTTTTACCTGTGAACAAACAAATATTAGTAGCATCCCAGCGCTTAGAGCTGATCGTAAAGTTTGCCTTTGCGGCATGGAAAACATTTAAAATACTTTGCAGATCATTTGGATAATGTTTAATTTCTCGAGCATTGAATCCAAAGAAGAAATCTGCATTTGGAACATCTAAAGGAATCTTGTAAGTTGGATCTTTGAGATCCTCCTGCATCATTTCCTCAATCCATTCAAGAGTCTCGTCATAATCAATTTGTTCGACACCCATTTGATTACCTGTACGTATATGATCATCAGCAATAACTTGCAAATGACCAGGCGGCATTGCCACTTTCCCTCGAAAGGCTCTCGTGAGTGCGTTAATATTCACCCCCATTGGGCATTGCACAGTACATCGATCACACATTGTACAATTCCAGATGAAGGGATCGTTTTCTGCTTCTTCTCGCATACCTAGAACTACTTTACGTATGAATTTACGAGGGTCTTGATCCTCATGTAGATCGCTATAAATGCAGCCAGCTGTACACATACCACAAGTGAGGCAATTAGAAAAATCGTAGCCCTTCAATAATTCTGCCATTTCATCACGTAAGGTTGGATCTAAGTTTTTAATTCTTATTGGTTCTCTCATCTTACGATCACCTCCGACATTAAATTGATATTCGCTTTATATGTAAAAAGCGGATACTTGATATCCGCTTTTACTGTTTTACATCTATTAATTATTCAAAAGTAATACAGTGTGCTGGGCAGCCCTCGGCAGCTTCTTTGGCGGCTTCCTCACATTCACTAGGGACTGGGCTTGTGTAAGCTACTGCTATCCCGTCTGCCCCCATCTTAAAAACCTCAGGACAGAATTCAGGACATGATTCACACCCGATGCACTCATCTTGCGATACTATTGCAATCATAATGTATCCTCCTCAACTTTAATTCTCTTTGAACAAATCGTCACAAAGTTTAGTAATCTTCTTTTAGTAATCTTCTTTTAGTAATCTTCTTTTTGCAATTCTTTTTGTGTTTTAAATTCTGGATCCGCACCTCATGTGACCCGTTCCATCTCTTCCTGGCATCTGAAATACCTCCTTATGGTTATTGACATATGCCCTTTATGGTTTTAATTATACTCTGTTTAGAACATATGTCAATAATAGTTCTGACATAATTTGTGCGCTAATTTGCCAGGAGGTTCTCCCGCAAATTTTCTAGCTATAAAAAAACCTCCTGTCTTGTATTCTTTGTTTTTAACAGAATACCAAAGTCAGGAGGTTTTTTCGCGACGCTATTTAGTCCACCGCTTACGTATATATGTAAGTGTCAAATACTTTGCACA
>DOPS01000328.1:2384-5177 GCA_003512645.1 Desulfosporosinus sp. | reverse complement strand
TTAAAGGAACAGCCACAAGAAACAGCTCTTCATGGACCCCCACAACCTTGCCGAAGAAAACGACATTGTCACCACTGAGGACTCTCTCTTTAAAATCTGGCTCTAATAGTAAATTGCTCGGCGACTGATCTTTGGCTGTTTGACCGTACAGAATGTTTCCATCTATATCCATGATGGCCGTATTAGCACTTAAAAACTTAGCTAAGACATTCAATCTTTCGTTGATAACTGATCTCTCAGTGTTTTCATACATCCTTACGACTTCTTCCGCCTCATTGATAAAAAAGCGCGCTTGTTGATTATAGACCANNACTATCAGTACAATTGTCAACCAAAGCTTACCTACTAAACTATTTCTTAATGACCACTTAATTCGAATTTGTAACCCACCCCTCTAACGGTCTGAATAAAGTCACTGTGACCCAACTGGCTCTCGAGCTTAGACCTTAAACGATTGACATGGGTATCAACCGTACGGGAATCTCCGCAGTAATCGTATCCCCAGACCATGTTGAGCAACTGATCTCGACTATAGATTTGCCCCGGTCGTTTTGCTAAGCAATGCAGCAGGTCAAATTCTTTAGCCGTTAAGTTTATATTTATTCCATCAACCTCNNCCTTCTTAGAACTGCCTTGACTCGGGCACTGAGTTCACGAGGGCTAAACGGTTTTACTACGTAATCATCAGCCCCTAAATCAAATCCTAAGACTCGATCATTTTCTTCCCCCTTGGCTGTTAGCATGATAATAGGAATTTTGGTTTCCTTTCTCAATATCTTGCAGANNGTCCAGCCATCTAATCCAGGCATCATTAGATCAAGGATGACAAGATCTGGATTATCTTTCCGAACCATCTCCAACGCTTGGTTTCCATCCTCTGCCTGGTACACGTCAAAACCTTCCGCTTCAAGGTAGAGGCGCACAATTTCGCGAATTCGATCGTCATCGTCTGCTATTAAAACCTTATTGTTCAATGTAGCTCCCCCTTCTATTTACCGACACCACCAATTCCTAACTGTATTACTCCATCTATCTTCGTGAGGACTACTATACCAATAATAGTCAGGCCGATAGTTTGGATTCATCGGACTATACCACGATCCACTGACATCAGGGTTAGCCGATTGCCTAACATTAGGTATCACATTATTTGGTATATCTGTAGAAGAGGAATTAGGCTCGGCTTGGAATGGTCTAGCATTTTGGTTTTGTTGCCAAAGACGGGTTTCCGCGTATGCTTTTGTTAGGAAAAGACCTGCAACAAATAGTGCAATAACAATAAATATCAATAATGCCTTCTTCCTCATTGTAATCCCCCCATTATCAATCAACAACTATATTATATCTTAAGAGAATTACAAGAAGTTAACGGATTTTTAACATTTTTGTTAAACTACCCTTTCTAGTTGCCACCATGATATATTAATAACCTCCTGCATTTGGGTGCAGGAGGTTGATTGACTAATTCGTTTTCATAACACGCATCGCGTTGATGACAGCAATCACCGTTACCCCAACATCGGCAAACACAGCTTCCCAAATAGTGGCTATCCCTCCAGCACCTAAAACAAGTACGACAGCTTTAACACCCAATGCGAAAAATATATTCTGCCAGACGATGCTTCGTGTCCTTTTGGCAATTTTAATAGCATTCACGAGCTTAGAAGGTTCATCTGTCATGATTACAATGTCCGCCGCCTCTATGGCTGCATCAGAACCTAACCCCCCCATTGCTACTCCAACATCAGCACGAGCCAGTACCGGGGCATCATTGATACCATCACCGACAAAGAGCAGCTTCCCTTTTGTTTTCTTTTGTTTTTCTAATAGCTCCAGCTTCTCAACCTTCTGGTCAGGGAGCAATTCAGCATATACTTCGTCAAGGCCTAACTGACGGCCAATCGTTTCTCCCACCAGCTTGCTATCTCCGGTAAGCATGACTAGTTTCTTTACGCCAATCCCCTGAAGCTCCCTTACGGCCTTTTCTGCATCATCCTTTATCTCATCCGATATCACAATATAGCCTGCATAGTTGCCATCAATGGCTACATGAACCACTGTACCAGTTTCATCAATTACATCATAAGCTATATTTTCTTTAACCATCAGTTTTTTGTTGCCTGCTAGGATACGTTTACCCTTAACACTCACTTTGATTCCATGCCCTGAGATTTCATCATAGTTCTCTATTTCGCTTTTATTGATTTCTTTACCGTATGCTTTCAGGATGGAAATTGCAATGGGATGGTTTGAATAGCTTTCAGCAAAAGCAGCATACTCCAATAGATTCTCCTCTGATTCTCGATCAAGAGTGTAAATTTTTGTAACCTTAAAAACGCCTTTGGTAAGGGTGCCTGTCTTATCAAAAACAATCGTGTCCACGTTATTTAAGGCTTCAAGAAAGTTGCTACCCTTAACCAGGATGCCACTTTTAGCAGCTCCGCCAATACCACCGAAGAAACCCAAGGGAATCGATATTACTAAAGCACAGGGGCAAGACACAACCAGAAAAACCAAAGCCCTATATATCCAATCTGAGAATGTAGCACCTGAAACAACCAAAGGTGGAATAACCGCCATTGCTAATGCAACAAATACCACAACTGGTGTATAGTATCTTGAAAATTTAGTGATGAACTGTTCAGTTGGAGCTTTCTTACTATTAGCATTTTGTACCAAGTCGAGGATTTTGGATACTGTGGAATCTCCAAACTCTTTCGTTACCTCAACTGTTAATAGTCCATTCTTATTGATTGTTCCTGACAGAATTTCGTTTCCTGGTTCAACTTCTCT
>DOPS01000328.1:0-2378 GCA_003512645.1 Desulfosporosinus sp. | reverse complement strand
GGTTTTATAATGATAATATCTCCAACACTTATTTCTTCAGGAGATACCCTCTTAATATCCTCACCAACCTTTAGATTGGCATAGTCGGGACGAATGTCCATCAGAGCACTTATTGACTTTCTCGAACGGTTTACGGCCATATTTTGGAATAACTCGCCAACCTGATAGAAAAGCATGACTGCCACACCTTCGGGAAATTGCTTTATAGCAAAAGCACCTATAGTGGCAACACTCATCAAAAAGTTTTCATCAAACACCTGGCCCTTTAAAATATTTCTAACTGCTTTTAAAACAACTTCCCCACCAACTAATACATAGCTTACTAGGAATATTCCAAATTCAGTCCAAAACGAAAACTTGCCTAAGATGGCGACAAAAAAGAGAACTGCACCAATACCTAAACGAATAACTTTTGACTTGTTTATACCTTCAGCTTCTTTACTTTCCTCTTTCTTATCCTCACTTTCAACCACTTTGATACCTGACTCTATCTTCACTGCAATTTTTGATGCTTGCTCGACGACCCTTTGCAGATCGCGCTTGCTATTCACTTCAAGGGTTAATTTTCTGGAAACAAAGTCTACAGTAGCAGAGCTTACACCTTTAAGGTTTTTGACCTCTGTTTCAATTTTATTGGCACAGTTTGCGCAGTCCAACCCAATTAATAACAATACCTTCTTTTCTTTTCGCGAAAGCGCTTTGTCTTTAATGATAATATCTGGTTCGAGTTTCATGATTATTTGGTTAGCTTGATTTAGCACATCCTCTTGATTTCCATTACTACCAATGTTAATTGTAAGAACCTTGGTTACAAAATTCAAGGAAGCGTCAGAAACACCTCCCACCTTTCTGACTTGATCCTCAATTTTAGAGGCACAGTTTGCACAATCCAGTCCCTCTAATATAAGCTCCTTCTTAGGCAATGAACTCACGATGATCCCCCTCCTTCTGCTTCTCTGGATATTCTTTCATAATTCACTATTCATTAATATGGATTAATCCTTGGTCGAATATTTGCTTTATATGATCATCTTCCAATGAATAAAATACAATTTTTCCGTCTTTTCGATATTTCACCAGTCTTGCCTGCTTCAATACTCTTAACTGATGGGATATTGCCGATTGGGTCATATTTAATAAGACAGCAATGTCACAGACACACATTTCAGCTTCATCCAAAGCCCAAAGTATTTTAATTCTTGTTGAATCGCCAAAGACTTTAAATAGTTCTGCAAGGTCATACAAGTTTTCTTCCAAGGGCATTTTGGCTTTGACCTGATTTACAATTTCCTCGTGTATTACGTTGCAATTGCATCTGTCAACTTCATGCCTTTTATCAACCATACTAATACCTCTTTTCTGATGTAGTCATATGAATACTTGAATATTTGTTCATATGTTATGTTTTATTATATGTCCAATTTGCTGTGAATGTCAACATATATGAACGATTATTGATATGTTTTCAAAAGACGAAAAGCAAGAACATATACTTGAATAGCTTTGGGCTAGAATAAGACTTATTTCAATAAGTCTTGTCTTTTATGCGGAGAATTTGGCTGGGATCCTTTTTTGACTATCAATTAATAGGCTGATAACAGCTAATACAGTTAGGCCTACCTGGATGTGGTGTTACCCTCGCACCATTTTCTCCCATTTTGTGACACAGCAAACAATTCATATTCTGTGAAACTTTATGTGGAATATTAGGTGTCTTTGCCGAAACCTGACCAGACTGGTTTGGTTTGCTTGCACCACAACCGACAAGTAATAAAACTGCTCAATATCATTAGTATGCCGGGACCTAACTACCTGTTTTAGCTTCATCCTGAAAGAACTTTTTAAGTAGTTCAATTTCGAGATAATTTTCTAGTAATATGATTTCAAAGACTCATCACATGAGCTTTTGCGTTAATATGCTTAAGATGATTGATAGTACCAATTTTTAGACAAAGCACCACTCTCAATAGTTTATTACTATTTGATAATATAATAAACATAATGCTTTCTTTACTTTTTTGTCAATATTTATAAACAAAGGTTTGTTCCCCACCTTCGTTTGAAGGACTATTGTTATAGTACGTCCGGCAAAGATTGCAAATGATCGTAAAAACGATAAACTAGATGATAATGAGGCTCAGATTAATGGACTAGGAGAGGATAAACGTGTCAAAGGTACGATTATTAGTCTTGAGTACGATTCTTTTACTTTTGCCTACGATGGGATGTTCAAATTTAACAAAAGAGAACGTCATTTCTCTTACACAGGAAGATCAAAACCCGGTTGTAGCCAAGAGGGATGTGACTTCATCCGTATATACGTTTAGCTTTGATCGTAGGATGGACCCAGCAGAGGATGTGAAAATGTATGCTCCTTT
>DOPS01000274.1:0-4396 GCA_003512645.1 Desulfosporosinus sp. | reverse complement strand
AAGCCTGCAAAGGGTTAGCCTATTATTAATTAATACTGAACAAAAAAAATACAGTTAATGCTTTTTTTTGGAATATATAGTACCTTTATTTCATTATCATTATTAGTTGCTGCATATAAGATAGCAGAGGCAGAAATGAAAGTTCCTAGTTATTATATATCATTAACTATGACTGCTTATTTAATGATAAATATTGTAAGCATTTTAAATACTTTAAGGTTGATTAAGAGAGGGTATTTTAAAGTTAAAAGGAAGATGGAAAATCCTATGGGAATAATATTTGCAGCGGGTATACTTGGATTAGGAATTGGAAGATTATTAATTGGAAAAGTTAGTCAAGACTTGGTGGTTGCCTTATTAGTTATTGGATTGATGTTTTTTGGTTTTTTATTTTCAATAGGTACCCACAATATCTTAAAATATTATTATGCTAAGAAATTTCAATTTGAGGAATAAGTTATTGTACTATTACTTCAATTGCGTGGAATGATTCCAAATGACTAAATAAGTGAGCAGGGGCTAAATTCAGCGAAAGTAAATGTAAAGGGCTGGGCTGAATCAAGAAACCCGAAAATATTTAAAACAATTGGTCAACGGACGTAAAAAGTCTGTTGGCCTTTCTTTTTATATTTATGATAATATGGTAGTAGATGTTGGAAAAATAATTTGTATTCTAACGTGTCTAGCACCTACAACGGTGAGGGCTTAAGGGTAGCCAAAAAAGTCAACTGACCCAAATTGCTAAATATGTTTACGTCAGAGATAAAGTCGTCCTAGAACTAGACGGATCTGGTAATCAGACAGCCAGAGATGTCCAAAGAACCAACCTCAGAGACTTTGGAGGAAAGTGAATGAAAGAAAACTTTAAAACATTTTTATCAGCAGGAATTCCATTTGGAATTATTATGGGAGTAATTGTTGGGATTGTAACCAATTGTTATGTAGGTATTGTGGTCGGAACTTTTCTTGGGCTTATATTTGGATTGTTAATCAGTATTTTTGATAAGAAAATAACTTGGAGTAAACCTCTCACTTGGAATGATGCGTTCCTAGGTAACTTGGAATACTGAAGTAACTCTGAATAAAATAGCCATAATCATGCCCGGGACACGAAATAATGGGCCCCTATTAAAAAGAATTAGCTTACCGATCTATGACCTAAGCTGGTTTTGCTTTGGTCTGGTTTTCCGGTGTTCTGACTATGTTATAGCCTAATTTAGTAAGTCGGCGTACCATGAGTTCCTCAGTTGAGATTGATCTTCGCTTTTCAAGAAAGTCGGCACCTATTTCATTGTAAGGTTTTCCGGTTTCAAGAATATGATAGGCAATCACAAGAATCTTATGAGCTATTGCTGTGGCCACTTTCTTCTTACCCTTTCGTCCGACCATAGACCAGAATTTACTCCCCAGAAAGGTTCGTGTTCTGCTGGCTGCCCAAGCTGCTTCTAATGAGGCCGTCTTTAGAGCTTTATTGCCCATGGGCGTTCGGGTACTTTTTTTTTACCAGCGCTCTCGTTGTTTCCTGGACTTAATCCTGCCCACGAAGAAATATGAGCTTCTGAGGGAAAAACAGACATGTCTACTCCAATTTCTGCAAGGATTGATTGAGCTACATGCACTCCAACCCCGGGGATTGTATCAAGTAACTCAATTTCATTCTGATACGGGGCAAAATATTGTTCCATATCCAACTCGATTTCAGCAATCTGTTGTTCTAGGAACGTCAAATGATCAAAGGACCGTTTCATAATGGAGCGATGATGCTTGGTAACTCGCCCATTAAGTGCTTGAGTTAGTTCGGGTATCTTCGCTCGCAGCTGTCGTTTAGCTAATTCAGCGAGATGAGAAGCTTCGATGACTTCACTATCAATTAGCGCATTTAACATCAGACGACCTGAGACACCAAATACATCGGACATGTAAGTTGAAATCTTAATGTTGGCATCTTCAAGAATCTTAAGGATGCGATTTCGCTCAGAGGTTTCATACCCCTTCAGCTTTTTTCGATAACGTGTTAAATCTCGCAACTCCCGAATAGCTAGTGGGGCGACAAAACTCTTCTGAATCAAGCCGCTACGATGTAATTCAGCAATCCAGCGAGCATCATTTACATCCGTTTTTCGACCAGGCAAATTCTTGATATGCCTAGCATTGCCTAAGGTGATATCGCAAGTTGATTCTAAGATAT
Organism: Desulfosporosinus sp.; assembly: GCA_003512645.1. Lineage (GTDB taxonomy): Bacteria > Bacillota > Desulfitobacteriia > Desulfitobacteriales > Desulfitobacteriaceae > Desulfosporosinus. The sequence goes on along the minus strand of DOPS01000274.1, from coordinate 2,208 downwards.
TATGGATTGGTTTCCAGTAAACCCCTGTACTCTCCATAGCAACGTCCGTACATCCTTCTTGGGATAACCAGTCCTGCAAAGCAAGTAATCCGGATAATACCGTAGAAAACTCACGAATCTCAACCTTTGGTTTACATTCTAAAGGCCCCTTAATAATGCAGGCAACGACCATGGCTTGATGAACATCCAGACCAGCACAACACACACGCATAGCATCCAAAAAATATCCTTCCTTTCTAAGCAGGGCACAACCATCTGACAATCCGAAATTTGATATTTGTGCTCGTGGCAACAATAGTTTGTGCTCAAGATGGTCGTAATCAGTTTGTATGTCGGGGTCGAACGCCCATAAAAAAATCGACTTACCTGTCCTGCATAATCATATTATGGTGCAATGTGTGTCATCATAATCACGTTGTCAGGTTATTCACCCATTTTCATACTAGTTTGTGCCCCCAAGGGCGCATGGGAGTTTGTATTCATGCAAAGTAAAAAATTTAAAGGAAAAGGATTGGCAATAAATGTGGAAAAGAATATTATTATGGAAGATGTAGCTAATCATTTTATGGGAACTGAAAGCGTTGGTGGATGGCTTTATTTAACTAGTGAAGAAATTGTGTTCAAATCGCATAATATGAATAATCAAAAACATGAAACTGTAATTTCGTTAAAGCAAATTGCTGAAGTAAAAACTGTATTGACGGCTGGCTTTGTACCAAATGGTTTGAAGATTATAACCATTAGCGGTATAGTTGAAAAATTTGTTGTTAATAAACGAAAAATATGGATTCAAAAAATAAATGCTGCTATTTTATCTTCATGTTAACATGTTTCAATCTCAAGGTCGACGGACAAAAAGCCGGATGGCCTAGCATTTATTTATAACTCCTCTCATAATCATGAAAATGTACTTCTGAGGGGGTCGCTTCGTGCAAAGGGAATAGTCTTCTTAAAAGTATCTATGGAAGTAAACAGAGTCAAAACCAAGAGTTATACTTACCTTGATCCAGTCAGCAGCAAGTGGCTAACCATTATCTCCAAAGCCTACAAATATGACCAAAACGGCAACAAAATCAAAGAACTGGACGCCCTGGGCTACGAAGCAGGAACCAGCTCTACAGTCGATGCCAAAATCAACAGCGGCTATGGCACCCAATCCACCTATGACCCGGCCAACCGCGTCCTCGCAGTCCTAGACCCAGTCAGCAGCGAGCGCAGTCTGGCATTTACCACCCAATACGGCTATGATGGCATAGGTCGGAAAACAAGTCAGACCAATGCCAATGGCGTAATCACCGCCTACACCTACGATGATGCAGGTAACCTGCTCACCACCAAAATCAACAACCAAACCATCAAAACCAACACCTGCGACACAGCCGGCAACCTCATAAGCCAAACCGACGGTAACGGCAACACCATCTCCTTTGCTTACAACGCCTGGTCCAAGCCCATGCAAGCCACCTATCCCGGTGACACCACCATCCCAGCCAGCACAGTCACTTATCAATATGATACAAACGGTAACCTCAAGCAAAAGACCAACCCAGCCGGACCCGTGGATCTCTATACCTATGACAACCAAGGCAGAGAACTATCCCATACCGAGCAAAAAGCCGACGCCACCCAAAGTCTAACCACCTCCATCCGTTATGACAAAGCCGGCAACAAGCGCTTTCAAGTGGACGGCAACAACGTCACCACGGAAAACATTTACAACCAAGTAAATAAGCTCACCAGCAGCAAAATCACTGTAACCAATCTCAACAGTGTGCCTATTCTCCACGTCACCAGCTATGGTTATGATGCCGACGGCAACCAAACCACCAAAACCGACTGGCTGGGCAATACCTACACCAACACCTACGATCCGCTCGACCGGTTAATCCAAAAGCAAGACCCCTTGAACAAAAGTATAGAAAAATTGGTCTACAATCATAACAGTGTCCAGATCCAATCTACAGATGCCCTCAACCAAATAACCCAATACACCTATGACAAAAACAACCGCCTGCTCTCCACCATTGACCCCTTAAACCACACCAAGAGCCAGACCTATGACAATGTTGGTAATGTCAACACCACGACCGACGGGATGGGCAATGTCACTACCAACCATTACGATATATTTAACCGGTTAACATCTGTGGTTAATGCCAAAAACGAGACCACGAGGCAAAGTAGGCGTGAGTCGCCTTACTTCGTTAG
>DOPS01000315.1:0-33657 GCA_003512645.1 Desulfosporosinus sp. | reverse complement strand
GCAAAGGCTGCGGGTTCACGATTATATTCCTTCTTAAAGGCTTCTACAAAGGCCTTGTTTTCAGGTGTGTCAGGATAATTATGCAGATAAGGATTAGTACCCATGACACCCTCGGGAGCTTGATCTCCCAGTGGTCTTAGGGTAGCGGGGTCGTAACTGGTGTGTGCCCAAACTGGAATTTCTTGAATTAACCCGGTTGCTTTAACTGCTTTCATGAAGGCAACCATGTCTGCTCCCCCGGTACCAACCACTAGAACATCGGGTTTAGCACTGCGAATAGCGTTGATGTAAGGAGTGAAATCCGTTTCCCCTACACGCCACCAGGATTCTTCCATTTTCTTAACGTCAGGTTTAATGGTTGTCAGGTTAGACCAGAGGTTATTAATCACTGAATGACCATATTCATAATCACTGCCAGCTAACCAGATTTTTTTGTAGGGGGTCTTGGAGAGTTGGACAGCACCTGCTTTACCGATAATCGCAGTATTTGGCAATGTGCTAAATACATAGCGATGACCTGCTTCTCCAGTGATTCTGTCACTCATTCCGCCCCAGACGATGAAAGGTACTTTACTTTCTTTAGCATATTGCGAAACAGCTAAAGAACCTGCACTATTCGTTGTTCCTGCCAGAAAATCGACTTGTTCACGCATTACGAGTTCTTTAGCCCAGCTCGTTGATTTGTCCGGTTTAAATTCGTCGTCACGAGTGACAAATTCGATTTTCGGACCACCTTTATCCGCAAACTCTTTGACTGCCAGTTTGAAGCCATCTAAAGAGTCTTTGGCATACACAGCTGCACCGCCAGTATACGTATCTACAATTCCAACTTTAATTGGTTTTTGCTCTGTCTTGGGAGTTGCGCTGCTTGCACACCCTGAAGCCAATAAGGCTGTAATCAGGAGCGTGGACCCTAATCGAATTAAATTTTGTGATTTCCTCTTACCTGCCATCCTAACCATACTATTTCCCCCTAAATCTTTAGTTTGTTTAAACGTAAATAGAGATCTTCTTATTCTCTTCACCGTTCCCGATCTATCGATCGTTTCTCTCCATCCTACCATACTTCCTTTCAAATTTTAATTAATTCTTTGCTTAATTCTTAACAAATCGTACCAGCCGAGGATACGGCTTCACGTATAAAAGAATATGTTCGAATTATAACAGGTGTATGTAGAACAGACAATACTAATTTATGGTGTATTAAAACACTAGTATTTGGAACATAGTAACAGTTATTGTTGACTTTAAAAAATGGCTGTTAGTAATTTCAAGGGATGTTATAGGAATGAAAACTTAAATTACTGCAATACTAACTACAGTAATGAAGTAACAGGAGGAATCTGCACAATGAAAAATGTAACTATGTTTACCAATAATAGCTGACCATATTGTACAGCGGCGAAGAAGTTTCTTTCGCAAAACAATATTCCTTTTGAAGAGAAAAATATAAGTACTGATGAGCACGCTTTATTGGAATTACAACGCAGAAACATTAATAGTGTGCCCACTTTCGTGGTGGGGGATGAAACTATAGTTGGTTTTAACAAGGATAAGATTCTCGCTCTCCTGCATTGAGTTTAGTATATTAATGCAAGAGCTGAATGACCGGATCTGTGGATAAATAAGGCTGGATGCAATTAGAATGCATCCAGCCTTGTTTATTGTTATTTCATTTTACCTAATGCCGTTTCTATCCGCTCTAAAGCTTTTTGGATATTCGCTATCGAATTTGCATAGGAGAAACGCAGGTATCCTTCACCGTAAGAGCCAAAGGCAGTACCCCCTAAACAAGCGACTCCTGCATCATTCAAGAGGTAATCAGCTATTATTTTAGTGTCTTTGCCAAACGATTTTAGATTGGGGAAGACGTAAAATGATCCCTCTGGCAATAGGCAACTCACTCCAGGAATAGAGTTTAAGCCATTTACCATAATGTCGCGGCGTTTCTTAAACTCAGCCACCATATTCTCGACTTCGCTTTGTGGCCCCGTTAGTGCTTCCTTACCAGCCATTTGTGTAAATGCAGAGGTACAGGAATTAGAATTAACCATCAGTTGAGCAATTCGAGCAGCTATTTCCGGGTGCATAACCCCGTAACCCAACCGCCAACCCGTCATGGCATAAGTTTTCGAGAACCCGTCTAAGATAATGGTCCAATCTTTCATGCCGGGTAACGAGGCAATGGAAAGGAGGGAGGTGTTGCTATAGACGATCCGATCGTATATTTCATCGGAAAGCACGAGTATTTCTTTTCCTCGTACCAAGTCTGCGATTGCTCTGATGTCGTCACTGGTGAGTACGCCCCCAGTAGGATTTCCCGGAGAATTAATAATCAGCATTTTGGTTTTAGGTGTAATCAACTGGGCAAGTTCATTAACGTCTAATCGAAACTGGTTTTCTTCACGTAAAGGGATCGGGACAGGTTTTCCGCCAACAAAGTGAATAACGGATTCATAAATGGGAAAACCGGGATTCGGATAAATTACTTCATCACCTGGATTTACTGTTGCCATGATGGAGAAAAACATGATAGGCTTTCCGCCGGGGACGATAACCACATCCTCAGCAGAAGCATCGACATTTTTATGGGAGCGAATGTATCCAGCGATCGTTTCCCTGACTTCTGGAATACCGGGAGCGGGAGTATAGTGGGTATATCCGCTGGTTAGGGCTAGGCAAGCAGCATCAATAATATTCTTAGGAGTGTCAAAGTCTGGTTCACCAATTTCTAGATGGACAATATCTTTCCCCTGAGCTTCCAGCTTTTTAGCCTTTGCCAAAACCTCAAAAGCAGTTTCTGTACCGAGCAAGGACATTCTATCCGCAAATACCTTTTTCATTAAAAACGCACTTCCTTTGTGAATTTTAAGTTGATTTCTATTTGTACACTTCGGGGTTTAGACAATTCGGGGGAAGTTCTCCCCTCATGGCTGCTAAAATATTGGACACAGCGATTGTGCCCATTTTGGTGCGGGTATCAATTGTAGCGCTGGCAATGTGAGGACAAATGATGGCATTGTCAAGTTCCATTAGCCCTTCTGAAAATTCAGGTTCGAATTCGTAGACATCAAGACCTGCTCCCCAGATTTCCCCTGATTGTAAAGCCTTCACCAGTGCTGATTCATCCACTACGGGCCCGCGGGAAGTATTAATTAAAATCGCTGTTTTTTTCATAAGCTTAAACTCTTGTTCACTCATCAAATGGAACGTTTCTGGGAGAAGTGGAGTATGGATTGAAACAAAATCTGATTCTTTGAGAAGAGTTTCAAGAGTGACAAATTGACCATCGGTTTCTTTTTCGAATTGAGGGTTAGCTGCTATGTCGGTGTAGAGCACCTTCATATCGAAGGCCTTTGCCCTCTTAGCAAACGACAAGCCTATTCTTCCGGCACCTATTACTCCAACCGTTTTATTCATTACGTCCTGTCCCAGAAAGAGCATCGGACCCCAACCTTTATATTTTCCCAGTCTTGTGTACTTATCCGATTCTACCACTCTCCGTGCTACAGAAAATAATAAAGCCCAGGCCATTTCAGCCGTAGTATCCGTAAGTACACCGGGAGTGTTAGAAACCATAATACCTCGTTCTGTTGCGGAGGGGATATCTATGTTGTTGTAGCCGACAGCATAGTTAGCAAAGATTTTAGCTCCTTTAGCAGCATCCATTACTTCAGCATCGATTGGATCAGTAAGCAAGCTCAACACAGCATCCCTGCCCTTAACCTTTTCCAATAATTGCGGTTTTGTAAGAACTTGGCCTGTACGATTAACTTCCATGTCGCAATACTCTGCCAGCATGTCAAGAGCTGGTTTAGGAATTTCATTAGTTACATAAACATTCCATCTACTCATGTTCAACCTCCGATATTTAAGTCTAGTTAACTCTTAAATCATATATTAATATTAATCCCAAATGCAAGGCGTATTATGCTCAAGGGGCAACCGTTACGGTTGCCCCTTAACTATCCAAAGTGCAACCTCTTCCCCGAAGAGGATAAGTAGAGTTTTCTAATTTGTTTTTGTTAAGCAAGAATTCAAAACATTAAGACAAAAAAGTCAGTAGGCAATAAAATGTCGATGTTGAATTATAGGATAAGAGAGTTGACAAGAAGTTTTTTCCTATATAAAACAATTTTGGAAATATTTAAAATTCAGGGAGGAGAATCATATGGCATACGGAGAAGATGACCCAACAAAGCGTAAAGTTGTTACGATCCCGTATCTGAAAGAGAAGAAGGCAAAAGGTGAACCGATCACAATGTTGACTGCCTACGATTATCCAATGGCTGTGATCGAAGACAACTTAGGAATCGACATTATTCTCTGCGGAGATTCACTTGGAATGACGGTCTACGGATACAAAGGGACAGTCCCTGTAACAATGGACCAGATACTCGCCCATTCAGGAGCAGTGAAACGAGGTGCCCCGCATAGTTTTGTAATTGGAGATATGCCTTTTATGTCCTACCAGGTATCGGCTGAAAACGCTCTGATTAATGCCGGTAGACTAATGAAAGAGAGCGGAGTAGACGCGGTTAAGCTCGAAGGTGGGGCAGAAATGGTTGCCCCAATTCGATCTCTAGCTCGTGCGGGAATTCCAATCATGGGGCACATCGGGTTAACCCCTCAGTCAGTGTCTGCACTAGGCGGGTTTAAGGCTCAAGGAAGAGATGTCGAAGGGGCATTAAAACTGATTTCTGATGCGAAAACTCTGGAGGAAGCGGGATGCTTTGCGATCTTGTTAGAAGCCATACCGCCAGAGATCGGTAAGATCATTACCGAGCGGGCGAAGATCCCCATCATTGGTATCGGAGCTGGGGTCTATACGGATGGACAGGTACTAGTGGTTCACGATGCTCTTGGATTTTTCGGTGGGCATGTGGCGAAATTCGTTAAACAATATGCTAATTTGAACCAGGTCATTAGTGATGGCTTACAGAACTATATTACAGATGTTACCCAGCGAACCTTTCCGGCACCTGAACATTGCTATGGCATGGATTCGGATATCCTCGAAGCAATAAAAAGTAAACTTTAACATCATGATATGAGGTGACTTTACGTGCAACAACACCCCTTTAGCCTTAAGTACGGTCAGAATGAAATCAATTTTACGATTCCTACTGACCAATTGTTATTGGAAATTCTGGGTAGAGACTATCCAGCCATAACAGATGTTACTGCTACACTAATACAAGCTATGGACCATCCCATTGATTCTCCACCTTTACGAGAAATGGTAAAACCGGGAGAAAAAGTCGTGATTACGGTCAGCGATATTACGCGTTTGTGGCAGAAGATGCCAATGATTATGCCGCACATTCTAAACACTCTTAATGAGGCGGGAGTTCCGGATCAAGACATTACTATTATCGTCGTCGTAGGGGGACATCGCCCGAACACAGAGGAGGAATTTAAGGCCCTTTGTGGGGAAGAGGTGTTCCAGCGCGTTAAAATAGTGAATCATGATGCACACAAACTTGAGGATATGATTTATTTTGGTAAAACCAGTCGGGGAACCGAAGTTTCCATCAATAAACTAGTAGCAGAAGCAGACCGTCTAATTATGACTGGCGGTATCGTTTATCATTACATGGTTGGGTATGGCGGGGGACGCAAAAGCGTTATGCCGGGCTTTTGTTCCATTAAGACCATCCAGCAGAATCATTTATGGGCGCTGGGCTCGGAACTAGGCTCAGGCTCTAATCCCAATTCCATATCTGGAAAAACTCGAGGGAATGAAGTTCATGAAGATATGATGGAGATCGCGGGTTTTGTTCAACCTGACTTTATCATCAATATGGTCCCTACCCCCGAAGGGGATTTTGCAGGTATTTTTACAGGGAACTGGATTTCCGCTTGGATGGAGGGTACAAAACTCGTTGACACTATCTATGGTGTAGACATCGATTCCTTAGCGGATATTGTGATTGCATCGGCTGGAGGATACCCTAAAGATATTAATTTATATCAGACCGGGAAAACCATGGATAACGCAATCTATGCCGTGAAAAAGGGCGGGGTTGTCATCCTGCTCAGTGAATGCCCAGATATTTACGAACCCCTTGAGTTTACCCAATGGTTTCAGTATGCGACCATGCTAGACATGGAAAAAGCTCTCCGAGCTAACTTTACGATTCCAGGTTGGGTAGCTTGGCGTGAAGTGGAGTGCGGGGATACTGCTACCTTCGTAATGGTAACACGACCAGAGAATGCTGAATTAGTGCTAAAAGCAAATATGATCCCAGCGACAACTATCGAAGAAGCCCTCGAAATCGCTCGCCAGAAGTGCGGAACAGATAAACCGGTCTATACAATCATGCCCCAAGCAGCAAACACACTACCTAGAATGCGTACCATCGTTAGTACGACTTAGTTTATCAGCAAATGTCACGATGGATAAACAAATCATTATGCGACCTAGAAGCAGGCTTAATTTTTGCAATATTCTATAATCTTGTAAACCGTAGGTCTCTTTCATGGCTTTTTCTGAGGAATATCTTCAGTTAGGCAAATACATTAATTAAAAGGAGAGGAAAAATTTGAGAAACCTGAAACCCAAATTAACGGCCCTAGTAGTTGCGGGTTTGCTATTAGCCGTAACAGTCACAGGATGTGGAAGTTCTACTCCGACAAGCTCCAGTACCTCAGCTGACAAGGCAAGTACACCACCAACAAAATTAGTGCTGAAGGCGGGAGATTCTACCCCAGATAACCACCCATATAACTTAGGTCTTAAAAAGTTTAAGGAGACGGTAGAGAAAGAGACCAATGGAGCCATTGAAATTCAAATCTTCCCAAATAATGCTCTAGGGGCAGAACGAGAATTAGTTGAAGGTATGCAGATCGGGAGTGTGGATATTGTTGTTTCTTCCACAGGTCCCATCGGCGGATTTGTACCTCAGATGAACGTTGTAGACTTGCCTTTCCTTTTCAGAGACAATGCCCATGCCTATTCAGTTCTTGACGGGCCTATAGGAGCAGATCTTTTGAAACAGTTAGAGGCAAAAGGAATTGTCGGTTTAGCTTTCTGGGAGAACGGGTTCCGTAACGTGACAAATGACAAGCGGGAAATTAAAGTTCCTGCAGATCTTAAAGGCTTGAAACTCCGCACCATGGAAAACAAAGTTCACATGGCTGCCTTCAAAGTACTAGGAGTTGACCCCACTCCAATGGCATTTTCAGAAGTATTTACCGCTTTACAAAATGGTACTATCGATGGACAAGAAAACCCCATTCCAGTTATTTATACCAATCACATGGAAGAAGTTCAAAAGTATCTTTCGATGACAGGGCATGTCTATTCTCCAGCACCTATAATGATCAGTAAAATGACCTGGGACAAACTAACTGCTGAACAAAAGGAAATCTTTAAAAAGGCCGCTATAGAAGGTCGGGAATATGAGCGAGGATTGATCAAAAAGCAAACAGACGAGCAACTCGTTCAATTAAAAGCAAAAGGGATGATCGTCACAGAAGTGGATAAATCCCTGTTTCAGAAAGCCACCGAGCCTGTATATAAACAATTCGAGGATGAGTTCGGAAAAGATTTGATCGCTAAAATTATCAATACCAAGTAATTATTTATGACAAGAGTCGATAGAGAGCGGTGACACAGCCGCTCTTTATCTCTCATAAAAAGAGGTGTGAAATGAATACAATTGTCAAAGGGATTGATCAAATAAATCGCTTAGTGATATGGATCGTTGTGCTTATGTTGGGAGTTATGTCTGTGGTGATTTTTATGCAAGTCATATTCCGATACGTGTTTGCTGCAGCCCTCCCTTGGTCGGAAGAGCTTGCCAGATATCTTATGGTTTGGACCACCTTTCTCGGTGCCTCCCTTGGCATACGCTACAAAGCACTTATAGGGATGGAAGTACTTGTCAAGGCGCTTCCCAAACTCGCGACTCGCATTACCCTAGAATTGGTAACTTTGTTTCAAATTCTTTTCCTTGCTGTCGTGCTATTTTATAGCATTAAAATGACGATGATTGCCAAAACCCAAGTTTCTGCAGCGATGCTTATTCCTATGTCCTGGGCGTACGTGGGTATTCCAGTTGGAATGGGTCTGATGATCCTTAATACTATAGCCGTGGCAATAGAACGATGGGGAGGGGTTGAATAATGGGTACTATTCTTTTGGTTGGCTTAGGCGTATTATTCTTAGTCAATCTCCCGATTGCTTTTGCGTTAGGGGCATCTTCGACGTTGGCCATGTTGATTCAAGGAAACGTTCCCCTGATGATCATTCCCCAACGGATGTTTGCCTCTGTCGACTCATTTCCCTTAATGGCTATTCCTTTTTTTGTCCTAGCGGGAAATCTCATGGGAGATGGAGGGATTTCAAGGCGTCTCATTGATTTTGTTTCCTCTATTATGGGTCGCGTGACAGGAGGGCTAGCGATCGTAACGGTAGCTACCTGTATGTTTTTCGCGGCTATCTCAGGTTCTAGTGCTGCTACGGCAGCTGCCATCGGGACTCTTCTTATTCCTGCTATGGTTCAACGGAAATATGAACTTAACTTTGCCGCAGCGACGGTTGCAGCCTCGGGGGAGTTAGGCGTTATCATTCCTCCAAGTATTCCTATGGTCTTATACGGAGTTATGGCAAGTCAGTCCATAGGGACTATATTTCTTGCAGGATTCATTCCGGGTATTCTGATTGCTGGAAGCTTGATGCTTACAGCATACGTAATTGCTAAGAAAAAAGGGTTTGTAGGAACAGAAAAGTCGAGTATTAAAGAAATAGGTGCCTCTTTTAAAGAAGCTTTACTAGCACTTTTAATGCCCGTTATTATTCTTGGTGGAATTTATGGTGGGATCTTTACCCCGACAGAAGCTGCCGTTGTGGCTGTCTTTTATGGAGGATTTGTCGGTCTGTTTATTTACCGTGAAATCAAAATCACTGATTTAAAAAAGATTTTTCTTGAGTCCACGCTGACTACCTCTACCATCATGATCATCATCGCGAATGCGTCTACTTTCGGCTGGATCATGACCCGTGAGCAAATACCGATTAAGATTGCCGAGGTATTTATGTCCGCCTCTGGAGGCAATCCTTTGTTGTTCCTTTTCCATGTCAATATCCTCCTTCTCCTTATAGGAACTATGTTCGAGACATCCGCTTCAATTATTATTTTGACCCCCCTTCTTTTGCCGGTTGCACTACAGTTAGGAATTGATCCCATTCACTTCGGGATGATTATTATTGTCAACCTGGCTGTCGGAATGGTTACTCCGCCCTTAGGAATTAATCTCTTTGTGACTTGTAACATTGCCAAGACATCCATTGAAGATCTGACACGTTATCTGTTCCCTTATCTCCTTGTCCTTATTGCCGATATCTTTATCATCACTTACATTCCTCAGATTTCTCTTTGGCTACCCCGGGTATTAGGTGCCCTTAAATAGAAATGTAAAACATTTTTCGGGGGGAGGGAATTCAGTGCTTCCACGTTTTGCTATTATTAAGCAACAACTGCCTAATCAAACCGTCCAGAACATTCCGGAAGAGATCCGTAAGGAATTTGCCAGAATCCAGCTTAATGATAAAGTTCAATCGGGGATGAGAATAGCCATAACTGCAGGTAGCCGAGGGATATACAAGATCCCTCTCATTTTGCGAACCGTTGTAGATGAAATAAAGGCTTGTGGTGCAGAGCCCTTTGTTATTCCTGCGATGGGGAGCCATGGAGGGGCTACTGCAGAGGGCCAAGTTGAATTCTTAAGGGGGCTGGGCATCACAGAAGAATCCATGGATGCTCCCATTCTTGCTACTATGGATGTGGTAGAGATCGGGAGTACTTCTGGTGGACTACCCGTATTTTTAGATGTCCATGCAGCTAAAGCAGATGGGATTATTGTGGTAGGGCGGGTTAAGCCCCATACTGATTTTCGGGGACCCATCGAGAGCGGATTACATAAAATGATCGCTATCGGCCTAGGTAAGCACAAACAGGCTTTAGCCATTCATACTTACGGGATTCGTGGTCTTCGTGAATTGGTGCCTCAAGTAGCTCAAGTTACCCTAAACAAAGCGCCCATACTCTGTGGACTTGCGCTCTTGGAAAATGGTTATGACGAAACGGCACATATTGAGGCTGTTCTTCCAGTAGATTTTGCTGTCAGGGAACCTGAACTCTTGCGGATAGCGCATCAAATGTTGCCTAAACTTCCAGTCAATGAACTCGATCTCCTGATCGTTGGGGAAATAGGGAAAAACTTTAGCGGGACGGGTATGGATACTAATATTATTGGAAGAGTCAAAATCTATGGGGAACCCGAGTTTTCTAACCCTAAGATTCAATATATCGTTGCTTTACGCTTAAGTGAGGCAGCCCATGGAAATGCCTTAGGAATCGGCTTGGCTGATTTCACCACGGAAAGGGTAATGCACGGGATCGATTATCCAGTCATGAGAGAAAACGTGGTTACGAGTTCATTTATCGATCGAGGCAAAATACCGATGGCGTTTCCAAACGACCAGGCAAGCATTGCTGCAGCCCAACGCTGCCTATGGCAAGAAAATCCGCGGAGCGCTCGAATGATGTACATTCCTAATACCTTAGAGATTTCAAAAATAGCAGTGAGTGAAAGCTTGCTACCTATGCTTAGTACTCAGCCCGGCATAGAAGTTTTGACCCCCTTACAAGAGCTAGCTTTCGACCAAGAAGGGAACCTTGACATAAACTTTATCCATATTGCGCCAGGAACTTCATAATATGAGTTCCATCATCCTCAAACTTCTTTCCACTAAGATCAGAAAAATAATCCTTATCTAGAAGGAAATCGGAAGGGAATGAGAAAATGCCAAGACGCAGTGAACGTATTTTAACTAGACCTGACTTCTCTTTTCAAAGGGCCTTATATAAGTCTATGGGTTATACAGATCAAGACTTAGACAAACCTATGATTGCCGTGGTGAATGCCCACAGTACAGTGGTACCCGGACATTACCCTTTGAATGACATCGCAAACTTCGTGAGGGAAGGTATTCGGGAAGCAGGAGGAACTCCGGTACAATTTGGCGTCATTGGGGCCTGTGACGGAATCGCACAGGGTCATATTGGGATGCGATATATTCTACCGACCAGGGATGCTATTGCCAACGATATTGAACTGATGGTTCAAGCTCATCAGCTCGATGGGATAGTTCTCCTCGGATCCTGTGATAAAACGGTACCAGGGATGCTGATGGCTGCCGCTCGATTAGATATTCCAGCCATTTTGGTTAATGCAGGTCCAATGGAAGGCGGTATTGAATTTAGTGGAAAAGCCTCGGATGCGGCGACTGTCAGCGAGGCCTTGGGCCTATATACAGCAGGGACGATCACTTTAGATCAGGTTATAGAGCTTGAAAACGAAGCCTGTCCAGGCTGCGGGAGTTGTTCCTTTTTAGGTACTGCCAATACAATGTGTATTCTAGCTGAGGGTTTAGGAATGAGCCTTCCGGGAAGTGCTATGATTCCAGCGGTCGATCACAAACGATTACAAGTGGCTAAGGAAAGTGGTCTGCAAATTGTAAAACTTGTTCAACAAGGGCTAACTGCACGTAAAATCATTACCCGAAAATCCCTAGAAAACGCGATTCGGCTTAACATGGCGATCGGGGGATCGACAAATGCTACCTTACATTTACCGGCTATTGCCTATGAGGCAGAAGTCGAATTAAACTTAAATATCTTTGAAGAGCTGAGTAATACGACTCCTCACATTGCTAAAATGAACCCTGCTGCGGCTCCTAACGTCGTAGATTTTCACAAAGCGGGTGGAGTAGCAGCAGTCTACAATGCGCTCATGCCATTACTCTATTCTGATGAACTATCTGTAACAGGGCATACAATCAGAGAAAATGTTGAAGGCTCAAAGAGTAAAAATACCACAGTTATTCGTTCTCTAGAAGAGCCTTTTAGTCTGACCGGGGGACTAGCCATATTACGAGGTAACCTATCTCCCGATAGTGCCGTTTGTAAACCCGCTGCTATTCTGCCGAAAATGTGGAATTTTAGCGGTCCAGCTAGGGTTTTTGATGGTGAGGACGATGCTATTACCGCTATTTCAACCGGAAAAATTAGCCATGGTGATTGTATTGTTATCCGCTATGAAGGTCCTCAAGGCGGGCCCGGCATGCCGGAAATGTATAAGCCACTTAAAGTGCTGGAAGGACTGGGACTGGGAGAAAGTGTGATGCTTGTCACAGATGGGCGCTTCTCTGGTTCAAACCGTGGGGGTCTGGTTGGTCATGTATCACCGGAAGCTGCAGCTGGGGGACCATTAGCCATCGTTAATGAGGGTGACCTTATCGAAGTTGATATTCCCGGTCGACGGCTGGACCTAATGGTCAGTGATGAAGAGATTCAAATACGCTTGAATCGTTGGACTAAGCCCGCCAAAAAGATTACGAGCGGCTATTTAAACCTTTATTCACGTTTAGTGGAAAGTGCAGACAAAGGCGCAATTATCAAGCATAGAGACTGATCCTAAAAAGTCACTTGTGAAAAGTAGTTCTCATGATATTGTGGTTGTAGGGGACTAATAACAGAAGCAGAGGGGGTATTTTGAGCTTGATTGGAATACTTGCTGATGATTTTACAGGCGCTAATGATACTGGTATTCAATTTGCCAAACATGGGATTTCCACAGTAACGATTTTAAATTTTGATAAAGCAGAATTAGAATTATTTAAAAATGTTGAAGTTATTGTTATGAATACAGAAACAAGAAATTCAAGCAACACCGAAGCTTACCGGAAAGTTCAAAATGCTGCCAAACTATTATTAAATATGGGTTTTCCATTTATATTTAAAAAAATTGACTCTACCATGAGAGGATATCCCGGACTAGAGTTACTGTCTCTTATGAGGGTGCAAAAAGTATCGGTTGGTGTTATCACTCCGGCGTTTCCAGCCAACAGCAGGAGGGTGGCTGGTGGTTTCCTGTTTGTCAATGAGGGTCCATTAAAACAGAAGTTCGATAAAGGCCTTAATATTATGCAGCTTGTTCGGGAGCAAGCAAAGTGTAAGGTTAAATTATTAACACTGGAAGAAATCCGTAATGGTGTAGAACATGTAAGAAAATTCTTTGTCGACGTAATTGATACCCGAGAAGAAACCATAGTCATTGCTGATGCAGTTTGTCAGGAAGATTTAGCCGTGACTTCAGATACTTTCAAAGAATTTTTACCCCAAATGGTCATTGCCGGTTCAGGAGGGTTGGCTGAGTCATTACTTGTATCCTCCGGCTTGAGAAATAAGAAGAACATACTTGAAACTCCTTCGGAAAGGCTATTAATGATTATTGGAAGCTATAGCCCTGTTACTGCTATGCAGATTGCTTGGCTCGAAGAAAAACAACAAGTTGAGATAATTACGGCTGATGTCCCTAAATTAGTTTCCTCGGAAAGTATGTACGAGATAGAAAGAGTTGTGACTTTGGCAAAGTCTAGTTTAACTTCAGGGAATCATACGGCGATAGTATTAAATACTTTATCCAAGGCAGAAAGTTTACCTGACTCCCTTGAATTAGCAAATAAGAAAGAAAAGAATCTAATTCTTCAAGCGCTTGGACAAATAACTAGTGAAATCGTAGACAGCTCATTGGTTGGAGCGCTTATGCTATCTGGAGGGGATACGGCGTCTTTCGTGTGTAAAAAACTTGGCTGCAAAGGTATAAAGCTGGAAGATGAAATTGTTCCCGGAATACCTTTTGGACGCCTAATAGGCGACAAATGTGATGGTATGTATGCAGTAACCAAATCCGGCAGTTTAGGTTCTTATGATGCCTATGAAAAAGTACTGGAGTATCTGGGAAAGAACAATCTGGAAAAAAGATAGTAATTAGTCTTTATAAAAGTTTAAAATTAGACAAGAAACTGGTTGTGGTGAACAAAATATTTAAAGGCGTTTACTGTCATGTTATCGAAATTTAAGACTAAAAGTTTGCTTTTTTCAAGTGGTTGAAAGAGGGTAAAAGCAATGAACACAAAACCAATTATCGGAATAACTATGGGTGACCCAGCGGGAATAGGCGCTGAAATAGTAGTTAAGGCCTTAAGTAACGAGAAGTACTATCACAGAGCTGCTCCGGTGGTTCTAGGAGATAAGGAGCGACTCCAGCAAAGTCTCAAGTTTGTGGAACAACCACTCAAAGTACGAGCAATTGAGGATCTGTCAGAAGCAAAATTTAAGTACGGTGTAATAGATGTCCTAGAGTCTGATATTCCTGGCATCAGCGATGTTACCTATGGCCAGGTCAGTGCTGTAGCTGGAAAATCTGCCGTAGCCTATGTTTTTAAAGCTATAGAACTCGCACAGGCGCAGAAAATAGCGGCTATCGTGACAGGCCCACTCAATAAGGAAGCAATTCATTTGGCGGGGTACAATCAGTACTCGGGTCATACGGAGATTTTTGCCGAAAAGACGAATACGAGTGATTATGCCATGATGCTGGCAGTGAATGACTTGTATGTTATTCATGTAAGTACTCATTGCTCTTTAAGACAAGCATGTGATAAGGCTACCAAGAGTAGGATTAAGAAAGTAATTGACTTAGCAAACGAGGTCGTGAAGACCTATAGTATTTCTAATCCATTGATCGCAGTGGCCGGGCTAAACCCTCATAGTGGAGAAGGTGGGGCTTTTGGCACAGAAGAAATCGAACAGATTATTCCTGCCATAGAGGAGTCGTTAGCTAAAGGGATGAAAGTAATGGGTCCTGTTCCTCCCGACAGTCTCTTTGTTCGAGCAAAAAAAGGTGAATATCAGGTGATGATTGTAATGTACCATGATCAGGGTCACATCCCTGTAAAGGTCATTGGATTTGACGAAGGTATTAACACTAGTATTGGGCTGCCAATTATTAGGACATCTGTCGATCATGGTACAGCTTTTGAGATTGCAGGTAAAGGGATTGCCTCAGCGGCAAGTATGGAAGCCGCCTTGAATCTTGCCATAGATCTAGCGGTCAATAAGGAAAGGAAAGAGTGAACAATCGAACATCTAACATCGAATTTAGGGGGGTGAGTGTTTTGAGTAATGCTATGCGAGAAGAAATTGAAAGAGTATTTAACTTGAAAATTATTAATGAACAGTTTCTTCCTTGGGGTGAGTTCTATTGGCTCGAGTTGGCTCCAACTAACCGCAAAGCGCAAAGCAGCTTGTCCGTTGTGAAGGTATACCCTTTTCAGGAGCAAAAAATACACCCTCATCCCGGTTACGAGGAAATAATAATTGGTATTGAAGGCGAACTAATCCATTGGTGTGATGACCGTGAGATCATTGTGCAAAAAGGACAAGCAGGATACATTCGTAGTGGCGGGCAGCACAGAATTCTGAACATTTCCGATCGACCCGCTATGTTTATAAGCATTGTAACGCCAGTAATGCCGACAGCCTTGGGGGAGTTATCTCCGATCGACGATGTGGAGCTGGATGAACTTATAGAGATGATTAAACTCGAGCCAATTGCAGACAAATTTTCCCAGAGCGTTGGTTTAGCAGTCACTTTGATTAGTGTTCATGGTGATAAACTTACTGAGCCGAAAAATCTTCCGGAATTCTGTCGGCTATGTTATATCTTACAAGCGGGGGATTGTGCGATATGCTCGAACGCAGGAGTAAAATTCGTTGGGAATGAGCTAAAAGTTTACAACTGCAGGTATGGGTTAACTTCATTTCTGTCGCCTATCATTATCAACAGAAGATTGTTAGGTTACCTAGGATGTGGTTACGAGTTACTGGCAGTTCAAACAACACAAACTGTCGATTTAGTCAATCAATATTTTCCGGTGGAATATGTTCCGGTAGCGCAAAAGGCTTATTTGAAACTGGGAGTATTAACTCGTAACCATTTAGTTTCCGCAGCGGAAACTATTTTGCTGGTAACTACTTCTCTCGTGCAACTAATAATTTTCTCTGCCCGGGAAAAACAGATGACCTCTTATCGCCTAAAACTATCATTGGAAAAACAAAAGCAAGCAGAGTTGGAAAGCTCTCTGAAAGAAGTTCGCCTAAAATTTTTAGAATCTCAGGTCAATCCCCATTTTTTGTTTAACACTTTAAATACGATCGCCCAGATGGCAGAAATGGAGGGATCAACAACTGTATCTTCCCTGACGTATGCGTTATCAAATCTCCTGCGTTGTAGTTTAGGTAAGAGTGATTCCTTAATTACCGTGAAAGAAGAACTGGATTACGTTAAGGACTATATGTTTATCCAAAAGACTCGGTTTCCCCATAAATTTGAAGCCCATATAGACGTGAATAATCAGGTAAGCCAGGTCAAAATACCGTTTATGACATTAATGGTTCTGGTGGAAAACTCAATTCTCCACGGTTTTTCGGACATGCGACGGGCGGGGAATTTGTATATTAAAGGATATATGGAAGGAGAAACCGCTGTTTTCATGGTGGAAGACAACGGAAGCGGTGTACCACAAGAAGTAATAGCACAAGTTGAAAACCTTAACAAGACAGGCTTTAATTCTAATAATATGAAAAGTATTGGCCTGAAAAACATATATATGCGTTTAAAGCATTTTTATGGAGAACAAATTTCATTGACGATTGAGCGCCTAGCGGAACGAGGAACTAAGGTTATAATTAGGGTACCTGTCAGCGTATAGAGGATTATTTATGGCAAAGATCCGGGGGGATAGTATGTATAAACTGGTAATTGTTGACGACGAGCTAACGGAAATAAAATTTGTCCGTTATGTTGTAAACACGTTTAAACTGCCCTTCTATATTTGTGGGGAAGGAGAAACCGGGGAAGAGGGCATAGAACTTGTTAGAAAGCACGACGCGGATTTTGTGATTATGGATATCAATATGCCGATGATGGATGGACTTACCGCCGCCAGGATCATCAAAAGGGAGTATCCTTTAACAAAAATCTATCTCTTAACGGCCTACGAGTCCTTCGAGTATGCAAGGCAAGCAGTGAAGGTTGATGTTGACGATTATCTACTTAAACCTATTAGGCCGGAACAACTGGTAGATGTCTTGAAAAAAGGAATTGCTGAGGTGCTTAGACGAAGGCTTGCCAATCGTGAGATTAACAAAATGAAGCAGAAAGTTGAGACAGCAAGACCACTCTTAAAACGACAGTTGATGTATGCGCTTGTTACAGGTGGTAAATCAAATAACAATGCTATGATCTCGATGAAAAACGTTTTGGGGCTAGGGGAAATTAAAGCCGCTGGAGTTCTGGTTGTCACTGTTTGTAACCAAAACGGAAAGATTTTTACAGGTAATGGGTTGCGGGAGACATTGGTTAAGAATATTGGGAAGGATATTGATTTCAATCTGTGCGAAATTCTCCCTTCTGGTGACATTGTAGTATTACTTAAGACGTGGGGTAATAAAAAACAACAAGCTTTGAACAAAATAATAGAATCATGGGAACGTTCATTTGAAATCCAGGTGTACGCTGGATTTGCTCTCCTTAATGATCAAGGATCTATCCCTAGCGCCTTTAACATTGCTGACAAACTACGTAGGACAGCTTTGTTTTGGCATAAACCGGGAATTTTTTTATTGGCTCAGTTGGGTTCAATACAGGATTGTTTGCCCAATGTTCCAGTTATCCAAAAGACTGTATTTAACTGTTTGTTGGAAAGGAAGGTAGACAAGGCCCGGGATACTATTCAAGGTGCGCTTAGAGATTTGCACAATCGTTTTATTCCGCCGGAGCAAATCATGACTGTTGCCAATCAAATTGTCAATGCTTTGTTGTTCGAGCTCACGGAACAAGCACCTGGAAATGAAGCCAGTATAATTGCTCAACAATACCTGGAAAGTTCAAGTACTATTAGTTGTTATGATGAATTAGAAAACAGTCTGTTTGCATTAATTGAAGTCTTAAATCGCTGGTTTTGTTTACCTAATGAAACTCTGACAGAACAATCAATACACTGGGCGGCATCCTATATTCGTCAAAATTATCATGATAACATTACTCTCGAACAGATGGCTGGAAAGCTCTTTCTTAGCCCAAGTTACTTTAGTCGGTTGTTTAAAAAGCATATTGGAGAGGGCTTTGCATTTTTCGTGACGAGGATTCGTCTGGAACACGCCCAGAATCTGCTGGTAACTGGTAAATTGTCTGTAGCCCAGGTCGCAAAACAAGTGGGTTATTATGATCCGAGCTACTTTAGTACTGTGTATAAGAAACATTTTGATGTGTCGCCACAACAAGTAATTTCCTTGACAGATCGGAAGGAGTGAACTCGTAGTACTGGGTTCCACTCCCACTTGTAGAAGTGGGGAGTGGAACGATTGGATAAAAGGACCGAGGCGCTTTCTCGGTCCTTTTGTTAAGCAAAAATTCAAAACCTTAAGACAAGAAAGTCAGTAGGCAATAGTTTGTCGATCGCGAATTAATTACAATAAGAAAAATCGCAATATTATAGTTGAATTAGGAAAAGAGTGATAGAAAGTGAGAAGTCACACGACGACAAAGGGCCTTGCAAGGGCAACCCATCGGGCCCTGTACTATTCCATGGGATTGTTGCCAGAGGACTTAGACAAGCCGATAATTGCCATAGTTAATACGCAAAATGATACCATGCCAGGCCACGTTCACCTGGACTCTATAGCGAAAGCAGTACGTGAAGGAGTCATTGCTGCTGGAGGTACACCCATTGAGTTTCCCACGATCGCACTCTGTGACGGGATAGCCCAAGGGAATTATGGCATGCATTACCCTCTAGCCAGTCGGGAAGTGATTGCGGATTCCGTAGAATGTATGATGAATGGACACCAATATGATGCTATGGTCTTAATCACGAACTGCGACAAAATAACGCCAGGCCTACTTATGGCTGCGGTCAGGCTAGATGTTCCGGCCATCATGATTAGTGGTGGGCCAATGGCGACGGGTTACCTTAATGGCGCGGAAATTGGCTATACCGATTTAATGGCTGCTCAGGGGGATGTGGCTAGAGGATTGATTGACATGGAGGAATTAGCGAGACGTGAACAGGTCGCTCTACCAGGTTGTGGAGCGTGTAACCTGTTAGGAACAGCTAATTCCATGAATTTTTTGACAGAGGCATTGGGAATGGCTTTGCCCGGTAGCACAACGCCAGCAGCATCGGGAGCTCGATTGACCTTGGCGAAACGCACGGGGATTAAAATTATGGAACTTTATCAAAAGGGTATAGTTCCGTCCCAAATAATCACCAAAAAAGCAATTGAAAATGCCATAGTGGTTGATCTGGCTATTGGTGGCTCCACGAACACAGTACTCCATATAACGGCCTTAGCTAAAGAAGCCGGCCTAGAATTTGACGTAAATTGTTTCACAGAGCTGGCCCAAAAGATGCCCCATCTTGTCAAAATGAAACCTGCCTCAGGTGGGCACTATCCGGTTGACGTTCACCGGGCTGGAGGGATAACTGCACTGATGAACCAACTGGCTGAGCATGGATTGCTTGCAACAGAGGTTTTAACAGTCACAGGCGCAACCTTAAAAGAAAACGTGGCCGGGGCAAACGTTGTAAATTCAGAAGTTATCCGTCCCATGGATAATCCCTATGCCCAAAAAGGCGGAATTCAATTACTATACGGTAACCTGGCTCTGGATGGTTCAGTCTGTAAGAGTGCTGCAGTAGCTCCGGAGATGTTAAGGCATCAGGGACCTGCCAGAGTGTTCGATCAAGAGGAACCAGCGGTCGAAGCGATTTACGGCGGGAAGATAAATGCAGGCGATGTTGTAGTGGTAAGGTACGAAGGACCGAAAGGCGGGCCGGGTATGCGGGAAATGCTGACACCTACGGCAGCCATTGTCGGTATGGGCTTGAGTAAAGAGGTAGCTTTGATTACTGATGGCAGGTTTTCTGGTGCAACAGCCGGAGCGGCCATTGGTCACATCTCTCCAGAGGCTGCAGAAGGAGGGTCGCTTGCTTTAGTTCGGGAAGGAGACATCATAGAGATCGATATTCCGGCTGGTAAATTACACTTGCAGGTGAGTGACGAAGAGTTGTCTGAAAGGCGTGCTGCTTGGGTTAAGCCGGAAAGAACTGACGTCAAAAAAGGTACCTATTTGCACAGATATTCGAAACAAGTTAGTTCAGCAATGTCAGGTGCGGTATTTATGGATTAATTGAACTAGGATTACCAAGGACAAGAAATTTAACAAGTTAAACAAATAATCCAAAGGCTTATGAGACTGATAATCGAATTCTAATATATAACGAGGAGGGTTGATCATGGTAAAAAACAAAATCACGATTCCAGACTTAAAAGGGATGAAGGCTTCAGGACAAAAGTTTAAAATGATTACCGTCTATGATTTCCCTATGGCTTCCATGGTTGATCGTTCATCTGCGGAACTGATTTTAGTGGGCGATTCTTTAGGGATGGTAATTCAAGGCCATGACAGCACCGTACCTGTTAACCTTGAGGACGTTCTCTACCATGTGAAGATTGTCCGAAAGGGAGCACCTAGTACTTTTGTGGTCGGAGACATGCCGTTTCTCTCCTACCAAGTGAACCGCGACGAGGCCATTAGAAATGCTGGCACTCTGCTCAAAGCAGGGGCCGACTGTGTGAAGATGGAAGGCGGTGTCAAAATTGCCGAGACGATGAGTGCAGTGGTTGACGCTGGCATTCCGGTCATGGGCCACATCGGGCTGACTCCTCAAACAGCGGCCATGCTAGGCGGATTTAAGGTGCAGGGGAAGAACGCGGATTCTGCAGAAAAGTTGTTGCAAGATGCCTTGGCCGTGCAAGAAGCGGGCGCCTTTGCCATGGTGTTGGAATGTATACCCACAGCTTTAGCTCAATTAATCGACCAGAAGCTTACGATACCAACGATATCGGTTGGGGCAGGTCCTTTTACAACTGGTTTCAACTTAAATGCTTACGATTTATTAGGGATTTTTGATAAGTTTGTACCAAAATTCGTGATTCAATATGCCCAAATGGGGAATGACATTGTGAAGGTTTTTGACACTTGGTGCAAGGATATTGATGAAGGAAGCTATCCGGCTCCTGAACATGGATTTGCCATGAATGACGAAGATCTAAAGCGTTTGTATTAGGAATAATAAGAAAGAGGTGTTAAGTGTGGGTAAGAAAACAATCAATGATTTCAACAACATGGTCGAAACGGAAGAAAAGATAGTCTATCTTACGGCTTATGACTATTTGACAGCCAAAATGGAGGAAAAAGCCGGTGTCGACATGATCTTAGTTGGCGATTCCTTAGGCATGGTAAGCTTAGGCTATGATACCACATTTCCGGTAACCATGGATGATATGATTCGCCATTGTTCGGCTGTTCGTCGTGGCGCCCCCAATACGTTCATTGTCGGTGACATGCCTTACATGTCTTACCAAGTATCGGATGAACTAGCCGTTGCCAACGCCGGGAGGTTTATTAAAGAGAGCCTTGTTGATGCCATAAAATTAGAAGGTGCCGGTCCGATGATTGCGAGCAGGATTAAGGCCATTAACGAGGCGGGTATTTTAGTGATGGGTCATATCGGTTTGACCCCACAGTTTATGGGTCAGATTGGAGGATATAAAGCTCAGGGCCGGAGTGCCGCGGCAGCTTTAAGTTTGGTTGAACAGGCCAAACGGGTCGAAGAGGCTGGAGCTTTCAGTATTTTAGTGGAAGGCGTACCGTCTGCAGTCGGTAAGGCCATCACTGAAAGAGCTGATTTCCCGGTGCTTGGTATTGGTGCTGGTCCATACACCCATGGGCAATTGCTTATTTATGCTGATATGGTGGGATTATACGATAATTTCACTCCGAAGTTCGTGAAGAAATATGCCAATGTAGGAGAAGTATTAGTTAGTGCTTTCACAGAATATGTTAGAGAAACTCGTGAGGGCGTTTTTCCGGTTGATGGGGAACATACCTATAAAATGAAGGACGAGGAAGCGGCTGAATTCTGGTCTTTACTGGAAAAAGAAGCGAAATAATGAACTATTAACGCATAGATGAGTAGTTGGAGTAGTGGTAAACTTTACGACATCCGAGAGTACCCTTCTTTTTCTTTTAACAGTTGGTATATTCAAAATCTACGTAGCTTACAACTGATGGTCAAAAAAGATGGTAGGACTAATGAACCTGGTATCTTTAAAGCCAGTGGTCCTCCTATGAAGGTTGACCAAAGCGAACAGAAATTGACAATAATTATTTATCAAGATGAATACGGGAATCAATTTGAGATTCCCATTCAGGTTCCTGAATCTAATTTTGATGACTTATTTCGGAAGTGAATGATCTTAAGAAGCGGAAAAACCTCGAGTGTTGCATTAGGCAATTTCGAGGTTTTCTCTTAATGGAAGAAGCTTTAAAGGAAATTTGGAAGGAATTGTAGAATAGAATATAGTTATGCATGTATTACAATTAAGGTGGGTCGTGAGTAAAACCGTGCGAATACTTGCCTTGGCAAGCAATGATCCTAAAACACCATCACCTTTTTTACCCGATGCAACCTTAGTTTATATGAATGGTACAACCAAAAATTCAAAGGTGGATTTTGGATTAAGCCAGTGCATCGGCCAACTCCGGATATTTTGTCTAAAATGGTTTGAAGTTGAAACGCATGATCTGCTTCTGCTTGACTATAGGTCGGATTAGCATATAGTTCCGTCACCGCTTGTTCCAAGGGAGTCGCAGTTGGATTTTCGATGAAAATGTACCAATCAGAGGCAGTACTAAGGTCCAGTAGATGGCTTACCTCAGAAGATCGTGATGATAGTTGGAATCGTCTTTTAGAAAGGATGGTGGGTCAGTGGAAAAAACGTTGTTTGAATTGATTATTCTTACGTCTATTATCCATCTTGTCGATACCCTTGCATACTCTGTGAGGCTGAACTCTGTAAAGAGCGGGCAAGTTGCATTATCCTTTTCTCTATTTAATCTCATCGCACTTGTTGCGCGTACTGCAAGAAATCCCTGATCTTTGATTGGTAGAGGCACGCAGTGAAGTATTGAATATTGTTTATCATTTACTTTATATACTTTGAATTAAATAAATTAGAAGGAAGATTCCGACTGCAAGGACTGATATGGTGAGTAGGATGTTAAGTATCGAAGCTGGTTGATAGGTATCCGCATATATTTGTCTCTCAACCTTCTTATACCTGATAAATGCCAGAACGCTCATTAAGGCACCGAGGCCCACAAGATAAATTCCAACGATGGACGTATATCCATGAGAGGGAGGTAATGCAAGTTCAATAGCTGATTTTCCCATAATGTAAGACATTTGTTTTATGAATAACGTGAATCTCTCAACAACAAAACCGAATGCCATGATTCCAATGCTGGTTCTTATCCATGCAAGAAATGTCCTTTCATTGGCCATGTGAACACGGCGGTTACGAACTCTCAATAGTTTCTTGTCTCCAATTATTTCTGGCATGCAGCTATCCTCCATAATAAGTTTTTAACAATTTAAAGAATTTCAAATTCAGGCGTTCCCGCAGTGGAGTAATACATGGATATTCTACTACTTTTTTAAAGATTAGAAAAGGAGCGCAAGGTACTCCCAGATGAACCATCCATCGATCATGTTGCGGATGGTATTCTACAATTCATGAATGTAATAAAATTCTCAGTAGTAGAGATTCTAACGACCATCTTTCTTGATAGAATAGGCGTACTATGACACTATAAAATAAAGACTAAGGCTGGAAGCATTAATCATTAATACGTCCAGCCTTGTTTCTGCGTAAATTGGGGTTATTTCGTGGGATGGGATGAGGTAGGTGATATTCATTATCAGTTCATCATTCCTACCGCCAGGGTCCCTCTTTTTCCCATAGTCAAATTCTTTTGGGCTTGGGTCAGGGGTCGACCTGTTTTAACCAAGGAGGTCAATACACCGCATTGAGACGTATCCCCAACAAGTACAAAGCCCTTTAGAATGTCCCCCTGCCAAAGTAGATTACGATAGATGGGCATATCTCCGACCATTTTTAGGCTTTTTTCCTGGTCCCAATCCCCTTGACCCTTTTTCTCTGGGAGTTTCGTGATTCCTGCAGACATGGCAGAGAGACCAAAAAAGTCCACAGAGTTTAAGCCAAGAGATCCCGGATAAATTTCTTGTCCACCGCACATATTTGCTCCAGCAATTCTGCCTTGGGCTGTAGCATTTGGCCAAGTGGCATTTACGGTGAACTTCTGGCGAACAAGGTCCCAGGTCTCAGCAATATCTCCTGCCGCGTAAATATTGGGAAGATTCGTTGCTAAAGAAGAATCTACCTGAAGACCCATTCCAATATTAAAGCCAATAGTTCTTAATTCCCCTAAATTTGGACGTACTCCTTTGCCCACGATGACTAAATCAGCGACGAGTTCTGTATGGGGCGCTATCAACACACCCTGAAGCTGCTCTTCTCCTGTGATTGCCTCAGCCTCCGTCTGTAAAAGAAATCTCAGTCCATTAGCTGCTAAGTGCCCTTGAATTATGCTGGCTGCTTTTTCATCAAGCATTTGGGAGAGAATCTGACCTGAAGAGACCAAAACGGTAACCTGAAGCCCACGTTTTTTCAAGGCATAAGCGCTCTTCAGACTGACCAAACCTCCTCCGATGACGACTGCCTTTTGTGCTCCTCGCTCCAAGACCTGATTAATGTCTAATGCATCCTTCATGGTGCGTAGAGTAAAAACCTCTGGAAGGTTTCCCCCCTTGATCAAGAGTTTATTAGCTGAAGCGCCCATCGCGAGTAAAAGCTTGCTGTACCCCCATTCCTGCCCATCGGTACTTCGAACAAGTCGGCGTACCGGATCGATCCAGTTAACCTCGACCCCATAAATTACCTTAAGTTTTAGTCGTTCTGCAAAACCTTCTTCACGTAAGTAAAGGCGGGAAGCCGGAATATCTCCTGCTAAGAAATAAGTGGTTAGACAACGAGAGTAACTCTGTTCTTGTTCTGCCGTGAGGACGATGATTTCTGACAGGGTGTCGTGCCTCCGGATTTCTTCAACCGCAAACAGCCCTGCAGCGCTATTGCCAATTACGATATAGCTCATAATTTCTTCCTTCCC
This sequence comes from Desulfosporosinus sp., assembly GCA_003512645.1. Taxonomy (GTDB): domain Bacteria; phylum Bacillota; class Desulfitobacteriia; order Desulfitobacteriales; family Desulfitobacteriaceae; genus Desulfosporosinus. Next base: position 8,643 of record DOPS01000315.1, on the reverse strand, counting down.
TTAATTAGAAAGTCCGAGCTTTTTCCGTTTCGCTCGGATATCCTCAAGAAGTCCAAGAGCAGCTTGCTGGGGATCTGTTTCAACATAGAATTTCCCCCCGATCACATCACTCAGTCCAACTGTAAGCAATTCAGTCACCGCTTTACTCCCTAGCACGGGCGGAACAACGCCAAGGTGAGTGGTGAGCCCCATGGTCACTGCCCAAGTTCCGATACTCAAGGCTTTTTCATGCTGAAGTTCTGGAGCACTCGCCGCCACGGGCAATAATGCCGAATCCACATTCAAATAGCTTGAGATAGCTGTGACCAAATCACCAATCCTTGAATTATCGACACAGCTGCCCATATGCAGGACTGGGGGAAGCGGGGCCGCAAGACCTGCAGCCTGACCAATCGCGGTCAAAACTGCTTTCAAACTTTCTCCGGCATAAGTCTCGGTTCCTTCTGAATTCATCAGACCAGCCTTAGCTAACGCATGAGCGGAACATCCTGTCGCGACCACCAACACGTTATTTTTAAGGAGTTCTTTCACTAATTCCACATGAATGAGGTCTTGAGTCACTTTGACATTGTTGCAGCCCACGGTTGCCACTACCCCTAAGATATTACCATTGATAATATTATCAATAAGAGGCTTCAGGGGTTGGACAGGGTCCACTGTTGAAAGTGCTCCGATGATGGCTTCCACACTAAACCCAGCCATTATCTTACGCTTATAATTGGGGATTTTGATCTTCTTGCTGTCTCTCCGCCCATAAGCGGCGATCGACTTTCGTACAATTTCCTGAGCCGCTTCATCCGCGTTTTCTAAGGTAAATGGCACGTGGATTGCTCCTGGAATTTTGACGATCGGCATTGTCGTGATAATCTCCGTATGATAACAAGCAGCCACTTGAGCTAAGGAAGGCATAATACATTGTACGTCGACGACCATAGCATCAACCGCTCCGGTGACAATGGCCAGTTCTTGAGCTAAGAAGTTAGTAACCAGCGGGATCCCTTTGCGCATTAAGACCTCATTACCTGTACAACAGATTCCAGAGACTAAAATTCCCTTAGCTCCTGCTAGGCGTGCTTCAGCTTGGAGTTTGCCTGCCCAATAGACGATTTTTTCAGATAGTAAGGGAACATGACCATGTACGATTAGATTAACAGAATCTTCCTGGAGAACCCCCAAATTAGCCTCCGTCACTACCGGGGTAGGTGTACCAAAAAGAATATCTTGCATGTCCGTTGCCAGTTTTAGGCCGGAATAGCCATCAACCAGCCCTTGTTTAGCGGTCGATAAGATTAGATTCACTGGGTCAGCATCCATACCCATCGTGGTCTGATGCATTGCTTCGCGGATTTCTCGATCAGGATTTCGAGGAAGAATTCCAAGGCTCCCCCAAACCGCAATTCTCTCTTTAGGCGCGTTAGCCATCAACCATTGTACCGGCTTCTTACTATGGTTAGCTAGATCGGCATAAGCAACTTCGACAACCTCGATGGCGAGCTCCGCTTTGCTTTTGCCGGAGATCTCCAAACCTAATCCCCTGGCTACCTGTTGCAATTTCTTTTCGTCTGCGATGTCATAATTAATTTCACCTTTAGCCGCCAACTCTAAAGCTTCAACAGCCTCGTAGGCATGGTCTACATGGGCTGCTGCACCGGCAGCCACTTGCCTGAGTAAATTTCTAGTAACGATGACATCTGCACTTGCTCCACAAATCCCAGCTTTCGGCCCGTTGCCAAAGGGATCAATCCGACAGGGTCCCTGAATACAATGTCGGCAACAGATTCCCAAGCTGCCAAAACCACATTGAGGTTGTTGTGCTTCATAGCGATCCCAAACCGTTTCTACACCGTCTAAGGCCGCTTTAGGTAACAATTCTAACACGGCAGGATCAATTGATTTTTGAGATTTCATTTTAGTTGACTCCCTTCATTTGGTCTAAGAAAGTTTGCCGTCCACTGCGGGCAAACTCTTGAACCTCAACAAATTCCAAAGCCTTTGTCGGACAGGCTGCCACACAGGCCGGATCATAATCTAAGTCCTGGCAACGGTCACACTTGGTGACTCTATGGGTCGCAGAAATTTCAGCAATAACCCCAAACGGGCAGACCATAACGCACATCATGCACCCGACGCATTTTTGTTCATCGACTTGAATCAATCCGGTCTTCAAATCAAACTGCATAGCCCCACTCATACAGGCATGAACACAAGGAGCGTCTAAACATTGCCGACATTGTAATGGGAAATTGAGCTTCCCGTTGGACTCAACAAAGATTCGTTTCTGTGGCGGCTTGAGTTCTTCGATTGCCTCGAACAAGCTCTTACTGGTCGAGTGGGCAACTGCACAAGCCAGTTCACAGCTCTTACAGCCTAGGCAATGTTCGCTTCTGGCAAGAATCTGTCTCAACTTTATCCCTCCTTAAACTTCTGGACTTTACTTATCCATAACTTATCGGAATATTCTCTTTTCTTCAATCGGCTTGCCGACATTGCATAAGAAATATTAAAATTTATGGTAGAATTTCGCCGTAGCCGCTGATCGCGCAAGGAAGACTTTGCGGCGATGGATGACTAATGCCGAAGCGCTAACCCCAAAGAACATTGTAGCCCGTAGGATATCTACCCACTTATAAGTGGGATTCTTGAAAAATGGATAAAAAAGCGCGGTGTTATACCGCGCAAAAAAGATTATATAGTTTTCTCAAATCATAGTTTGTCGATAAGCATCTCCCAATTTAACACAGAAAGCTTACCCCGTTTCACGACCACAATTCCTTGTCGTTCCCAGCGTTTAAGAATCTCATTGACTGTTTGACGAGTTGTCCCGCTTAAAGCAGCAAATTGTTCGTGGGTAAAGTCCAGAAAATATGGTAAATCGGATCCTTGGTTGGCTTTAGGTCGTCCTTCACGCAGGATAACATGAGCTAAGCGCACAGAGACTTCCCGAAAAGCCAAGTCAAGGATGACATCATTGGTCTCTTTTAAGATGTTTCCCAACAAACGGATTAAGCGTAAACTGAGTTCTGGACATTCCCCGAGCATCGGTCGAAAATTGTCCATCCCAAGATAATAAACGACTGAATTTTCTAGCGCTGTGGCAAAGGCTAAAGAGTGAACACTATAGACTTCTCCAGGGGATAGGCAGGCGACCGTAAATTCCTTACCATCTTCTGACAAGTACGAAATTTTAACCCGGCCCGTCCGGATAAAGTAGATTGGTTCCGAGCAGTCAGATGGAAACTCAAGGATTTGACGCTTAGTAAAGCTTCGCTCTCTAAAGTACCTCTCCCACTGAGTTAGAAGATCCGGTGAAAGACCATGAAACAACGGAAATTGTTCCAGCGTAGATGACATCAACATCACATTCCTTTTGAGTTTTGGTGGTCAGCACAAGTGGTCTCCGTTCTTATGTTAAGGATACTATAATTAAGGGGACACGTCACTTTCAATTTGTATTATAAAATTGTTATTCTTTCGACTGTATCCACATGGCATTAAACGGTGTAAAATTTATTTAAGAAAAGATACATACAAATATGATTAAAGTTGGGGAATCAAATGATAAATATTGTTAGTAGCGAAGAATCTGTAATAATCGTTTTACACGAGATTTATGGGATTAACCCACATGTCAAATTGATTTGCGAACAATATTCAGCGGCTGGATACAATGTTTTATGTCCAAATTTTGTGAAGTCGGGCGATTATTTCGATTATAGTAGAGAAGGAGAAGCTTATCAGTACTTCATTGAACATATTGGTTTTTATTCAATAGTGGATGAAGTTAAAACAATACTGTTGAAAGCTAGATTAGACTATAAATATGTATTTCTACTAGGGTTTAGCGTAGGAGCAACCTCAGCATGGATTTGTAGTGACCTTGAAAATTCGATTGATGGAGTAATTTGCTACTATGGTTCTAGGATAAGGGATTATAAGAACATAACTCCCAATTGCCCGGTATTATTAATCTTCGCTAAAGAAGAAAAATCATTTAATGTTTCGGAATTGACAAGTGCCCTTGGACAAAAGAAGTTTGTTGATGTACACGTGTTAAATGGAAAACACGGATTTAGTGATCCGTTTTCGAATCACTACAACGAGCAATCGCAACAAATCGCTCAGGATCTAGTTGATAGGTTCTTAATAAGGTTATAAAGAAGGACCAGAATTATTAAGGGATACAAGAAAGGCTATTGCAATCATCAGCTTAGGTTGTTTTAGTCCGAAATGGTCATCGGAAGAAATACACAAAATAACCCGTAGATTGATCACGCAAATCAATCTATCGGGTTATTTTTAGTAAGGCTTGGGGTTTTATGCATATTAGAATATTTCATGGAATGGGAGGGATATTTTAGATTTTGCCGAATATTAGGACATAGGCCAAAGGGCCTCAGTGACATCCTGTGAAAGGAGCCAATCCATGCCAAACTCAGACAAGTCTATCTCTCTGGGGAAAATATGCTTGCTTTATGTTTTATTAAGCGGATTATGGCTTTTGTTTTCAGAATCGGTGATCCATTATTTGTTTTCGGATCATGAATTGCTATTACTCCTTTCAGCTTTAAAAGGCTGGTTCTGGGTCTTATTTACGACGATCTTCTTTTACTATTTCTTAGGCCTAACCTGGCAAGCTCTTGAAGCTAAAAATCAGGAAATGATCAGATCGGCAAAAAAGCAAGATCAGCAACTCGACGCTATTAAACGTAAAGAAGAATTTTATCAACGTCTTTATGAAAGTGTAGCCGAGGGAGTGATTCTACAACACACCTCCGGTCAGCTTTATAATGCCAACTCTGCAGCCTGTACTCTGCTCGGCGCTTCTTTGACAGACATGAAGCAAAGCGGTTTTTTCACTAAAGAAATTCTTTGGATGGATGATCAGGGAGAACCTTTTAGCTGGAAAGCTCATGCCTCAAACGTGTTGGCTACAACTCAAGATAGCGAAGAGATAACACATACATTAAAACGTTTCGCCCCTGAACAGCGATGGTTACATCTCAACAGTGTTCTTCTGCGCAATGCTCAAGGTGAACCGAGCTGGGTGGTTACGACCTTAAGTGACATCAGTATGCGAAAATACAGTGAATTACATGAAGGCATTCTCTACGGTATCACAAAGCGCATTCTCGCGGAACAACCTTTGAACGTTATCTTCCAATTTCTCTGTGATGAATTAGTTCACTCTGTTGGTTACCCTGTTGCAGCAGTGGGCTTGAAAATGCCGGAAGGTTCTGTTGCTATTGTGGCTCAAACTGGTGTAAGAGACGAGTATATGAGAACCCTCAATATACGTTGGGACGACAGCCCTGAGGGACTGGGTGCAGTGGGTGAGGCTATCCGCAGTGGAAAACCACAAGTGCAGAACCTGATCGATAACCCTCAGTTTAAACCTTGGTGGGGTATTTTTGAAGCATTAAAACTACAGTCCATAGCCACTTTTCCTCTGTGGGCGCATGGACAATGCTTAGGAGCAATCGGCTTGTACACTCATCTGCCGGATTATTTCAATTCAGTGCGCATTGAACGTCTGCAATCCTTGGCAGAACAGATCACCATGGCCTTTTTAGCTCATGAAGACCGAAGTCAGCTCCAAATTCAAGGTACAGCCCTTTCAGCCGCCGCCGATGCTATCGTTCTCGCGGATCGAACCGGTAAGCTCCTCTGGGCTAATCCTGCTTTCGCCCAGCTTACGGGTTATGCATTTGAAGAGGTTCGCGGTCAAAACTTACATTTTCTGCAATCCGGCTATCAGGATAGCTCCTTTTATAAAAAAATGTGGGATGCGATTCTTGCTGGTAAAACATGGCGAGGTGAAATGATCAACCGCCACGCGAAGGGCTCTCTTTACCGAGAAAAAATGACGCTCACACCTGTTCAAGCAAACGGGGTAGAGATCACTCATTTTATTGCAATTATTCAGGATGTAACCAAACAATTTGCGACTCACAAAGCGTTACGGGATAGCGAAGAACGCTATGAGGAGATGTTTGAAAACATGAGTAATGCGGTCGCTGTCTTTCAATTTTCGGAAGACGAAAAAGTCTTTCGCTGTAAGGCCTTTAATAGGGCTGCAGAACAGATTGAAAAGCTACCACGTAGTCAAGTGTTAGGGCAACCTCTCGATCAATTCTTTTCCAACGATGAATCGTTAGGAATCATAAAGGTTTTCCTGCAAGTCTTCAAAACGGGAAAAGCTGCTTATTTCCCGGCTACATACTACCAAAACGCCTACGTCAGTGGTTGGCGGGAAGGCTTTATCTATAAGCTATCCACCCGTGAAGTGGTTACGATTTACGAAGATGTGACGAGACGAAAACAAGACGAAGAAACTCTGTGGTTGGAAAAAGAGCGTGCTCAGGTCACACTAGCTTCCATCGGGGATGCGGTGATTACGACCGATGTACAAGCAAATATCACTTATCTTAATCCTGTTGCCGAAAGGTTGACTGGTTGGTCGAACAGGCACGCAGAGGGTCTGCCGCTTTTGAGTGTCTTTAATATTGTCAATGAAAATACGGGTCAGGCGGTCGTTAACCCTGTCACTCAATGCCTTCGAGAAAAGCGTATTGTAACGCTGGCTAATCACACGGTTCTGACCAATCGTGATGGAAAGACTATTTCCATTGAGGATTCAGCGGCACCGATCTGTGACAGGATAGGAGAGGTGATCGGTGCGGTGCTCGTTTTTCACGATGTCAGCGACAAGCGCGCCCTTCTGAATCAACTTTCCCACCAAGCCCATCATGATGCATTGACAGGCCTGCCGAATCGAATATTATTTAAGGATCGTGCTCAACAAGCTATTGCCCAAGCGCATCGTCATCAGACTCACGTTGCGTTGCTTTTTCTCGATCTGGATCGGTTTAAACTCATTAATGATACCCTCGGACATACTATAGGAGATCAGCTTTTGCAAGCTGCCGGAGAACGACTCAGTTCCTGTTTGCGGGAAGGGGATACCGTTTCTCGACAGGGGGGAGATGAATTCCTAATTTTGCTGCCCGAAATGCGTTCGGAAGACCAAGTAGCACAGGTGGCTCAAAAGCTCGTGAATGTCTTTACAATACCTTTTTATCTACATAAACAGGAGATCTATATCACGGCGAGTTTAGGCATTGTCCTCTTTCCTACAGACGGAGAGGATATCGAAACGTTGATCAAACATGCTGATACTGCCATGTACCAAGCCAAAGAGGAGGGACGCAACCGCTATCAATTTTATACCCTCGCTTTCAATCAGGCCCTTTCCGAGCGTCTGGGTTTACAAAATGATATGCGCCGTGCTTTGGCCTGTGATGAATTTCTGCTCTACTACCAGCCACAGTATCGAATCAGTGACGGTCAGATGTGTGGAATGGAAGCCTTAGTGCGCTGGCAACATCCGGAGAGGGGTTTTCTTCTCCCGAGAGAATTCATTTCAATTGCTGAAGAAAGCGGGCTTATTTTGCCGCTTGGGGAGTGGGTCTTGCGCAGTGCTTGTCTTCAGAACAAACTTTGGCAGGATAAAGGTTATCCTCCCGTACGTATCGCTGTCAACTTATCCGCGCGTCAGTTTCGGCAAGCGAATCTGGTCAGTCAAATTGCCCAAATTCTAACGGAAACTGGGCTAGATCCTCAGTGGCTTGAGCTGGAAATCACGGAGAGTATCAGTATGGAAAACTCGTCCTTCACTTTGACCATGCTTAAAGAACTGAAAGGGATGGGAATCCATCTCTCAGTGGATGATTTTGGCAAAGGATTTTCTTCACTTAGCTATTTGAGTCAGTTTTCCCTAGACACTTTGAAAATCGATCGCTCGTTTGTGAGTGCGCTCACCGATCGGTCTGACGAAAGAGAGAGCGGGAACGAGATCGTCACAACCATTATTCAACTCGCTCATAATTTGGGTCTTCGAGTTATTGCTGAAGGGGTAGAAACTGAAGCCCAGTTAGATTTTCTCCGTTCTCAAGGGTGCTCTGAAGTGCAAGGATATTTATTAGCCAGACCGGTTGCGGCTGAAGATCTGGTTTTTTATCTAGTTGAGATCAGCCATCATTTAAAGGAAAAGCTCAGTAATATTGATGTAGAGAAAAACATAAGTTAGGCCGAATTTTATAGTGAATTCGTCCTAACTAATGTTGAACGTCGATTATCATGATTCGATCATGTTGAGGTTATTTCTCCTAGCGTTGCCTCCACTTGCTTCGTTTGTCCATCCCGAATATAGGTTATGGTTACTTTGTCTCCAATCTTATTTTTATAGAGCTCACGAATAAGGTCTGAAGAATTTTGTACTTGACCATCGTTAATTTTGGTGATGACATCGCCCTGCATGATTCCGGCATTAGCAGCTGGACCGTTCTGTGTCACCCCTGAAATGTAGGCACCTTGGGGTTTATTGTTACTCTTAGCGTAAGCGTTATATTGATCGTCAGTGCTCACTAAAAGGGCCGGATGCTTGGCCACACCTGAAGTGATCAACTGTTGTAGTGTAGGCAAGGCATCAGTAATCGGAATAGCAAAACCCATTCCTTCAAAGCCTGTTTGCGCGTATTTTACGGTGTTAATGCCAATAACCTGTCCTAGATAATTTACAAGCGGGCCGCCACTATTTCCGGGATTTATGGCTGCGTCCGTTTGAATTAGATTGTAACTGGCAAC